>JBOHHD010000609.1:0-5116 GCA_050700515.1 Pseudonocardiaceae bacterium | reverse complement strand
CCATTGCAGTGTTAAGAGCGCAGCAATACGACCAGCAGTACGAGCAACGCGGCCGGCCCGGTCGCCGCGGCGAGCAGGCTGATCAGGCGCAGGGTCTGCGGCCACTCGGTGATCGCGACCCGGATCGTTGTGCCCACTTCTTCAGCCAGGCTCACTCTGATCGCCTCCCTGGTGTCCGTGGCTACCCGTCGGGCTCACGCTGGGCCATGGCGATCGGTGGGGCAACGACTGCTCCCGAATTGCTTCCCTGGTGGGTGGTCGGCGTGCAATCGTCGTGCAACGCTCTGTGATGCTGAGGGGGCCGTGCCATAGTCACCAGCATCGGTGTGACCGCGGACACGCAGGAGTGGCGATGGGTGAGACGGTGCTGGACGCGGCTGTGCCAGCGGGGGTTGATCTCGTTCAGCACGCGCGGGAGATCCGCCGGGCGCGCGAGGTGGCGCAGTCCGGCGACTGGTCCGCGGTCTGCACCCGGACGGCGGACCAAGCCGTGATCCGACCGGTGATCAGGCAGGATTGGGACACGATGCTCCGGCAGGGGGCGCACTCCGGTGGCGTGGCTCCCCGCTTTCTGGACTCCCGGGAACTGAAAAATCTCCAAGAGGACCCGGATCTGACCCTGACCTGGCAGATGCTGACCCACCACTTGGGGCTGCTGGGCGACTCGGAGTTCATGGCCACGGCCAGCGATGCCCGGGGTTGCGTCGTGTGGACCAGCGGCAATGCTCGGGTACGCGACGAAGCCGACCGTTACGGATTCAGCTGTGGCGCCCGATGGTCCGAAATGGGCACCAACGGGACCAGGCTGGTGACCCAGCGCCTGCTCAACGGGGCGCAAATCTACGGGCCGGAGCACTGGATGGATTTCCAGGCCCGCTGGACGTGCACCACTGTCGGGGTTTTCGACCCGCATATCCGTCCTCGTCATCTCCTCGCGGTTATCAACGTGACTGGCCCGTGGACGAAGGTGCACCGCGATACCCTGGGGTGGCTCTATGAGATCGCCCAGCGCATCGAGGACGCCCTGCGCACCGCCCAGCACCGCACGCAGTGGGGGCGGTTGGGCGAGGCGGCGGGACCGCTGGAGCGGATCGGCGGTCCGGTACTGGTGATCGATAGCCACGGTGTGGTGGTGGCCGCGCACCAATCGACCTTCCGGGCGGGGGATCGGGTGATCCCTAAGCACGCGGGGACCGCACCTGGCCCGGCTTTCCTGCCGGGGCTTGGTTGGTATGTGCTGGAACCCCTGCCGGCGCGCGGGTGGCTCATCCGATCGTTGCGACACCACGAGGACAAGCCGGTCATCCAGGTCACCCTCGACCTGACGGACCCCACCCAGCCCTCGGTACGGGTGACCGGACCGAACGTGTCCTGGCACTCCAGAGTCAGACCGGTACACGCCAGGATCCTTCAGCGACTCGCCGGTGAGCTCGATGGCCTCACCCCGGCTCGGCTCCAGGCAGAACTCTACGGCGCGGATGCCAAGACGCGCGTGTCCCCCGAAATGACCAAGCTGCGCAAGGAATTCGGCGGACTGCTGCACCCCACCTCGGGCAAGCCCGGCGACAACCGATACCGGTTCGGCGACAACGTCACCGTCGATGTCCGGCAGTGAACCGCCTACCGGCGTCCGGTAACGCTGCGTTCCCCGTGGCGATGGTCAGTGGGAGAAACCTCCGCAGCGAGACCCGCCACCTGCCGGCGGAAGCCCTTGCCCGCGGAGGCGGCGACACCGAGCTGATATTCGAACCAATAGTGAGGTGGAAAAAGTGACCAGCGCAGAGCAGGCGGCGTCCGAGGAAACCGCCGGCCGTGACTCCTTCTACCGGGAGCTCGACCAGAATGCCAAAGAAATCCTGGCCATGGTCGGCAGTGATGTGAACATCATCATCGTGCCGAACTCGTTCATGATGCAGCACGGGAACGACTCACTTTTCCTCAAGAAGAATCTCCATAAGAATAATTATCGCAGCATGATCGAGGGCGAGGCCGAGCGTGGCGTCCACGGTGTGATCGATCCGAGGAAGATGTCGCAACTGATGCAACTGGACGCTCCGGTCATCCTGTTGAAGGAGAGTGCCCTCAAGGACCAGAACCACCTCGGCAAGTGCGCGCGTGTCTGGCACGAGTACGGGCACAAGATCGACGACGCGGAGACCGGCGACGTATTCGAGCACGAGGTCCGCACGGTCGCGAAACAGCTGGGCAAGGAAGCCGCGCAGGAATGGCTGAGGCGAGCAGGCAAGGACGGGGTCACCCGATTGGTCTACATCGCACGGACCGCCACGTCGAAGGGGATCGACAACCTGACCGCCGCGCTCACAGAAATTCTTACCGCCGAGGAGCTGGAGACTTTTCAGAAGATCCGAAAAGAAAAGGGCGGGAAGTAGCTGCTCCACCGCTTGAGTGCGATGAGATCATCGCCTGACTGAACCGGGGAGCTCAGCGCTGAGGTTCAGGTTCGTGTTCCGGCCGCCGCGACGGTGGTGCGGAAGCGGTCCTCGAACTCTTGGACGCTGGGGCGGTTCGCATGGCCGGCCAGCGCGCGGCGCACTGTGTTGAAACGTTGCAGGCTGAGGGCACTGTTCAGCGAGCCCAACGACGGCAGCGCCTGGCCGAGCACCTCGCAGGCCCGGTCGACATCGCTGTGCGCGTTGCCCCGTGCGGGCAGGTAAGAGGCAGCAAGGGCGGTCGTGCCCAACAGGCGGCGGCGCCCTTTACCCGCCGAGGAGGCCAGCACGGCGGGCGCGATCTGCTGGACATCACCGGTACGGCCCAGATCACGGGCCATGTACAGCCGATCCGCGAGCAGGTGATCAGGGGTGTAGCGCTTGACCCAGGTCCGCTCACCGGTCAGGACTGCCCGGTCCAGGGTTCGCTCCGCCAATGCGCACGCCTGGCCACTGGCCCGCTGATCGCCTCGCGATGCGTGCGCACGCCCCTGCGCCGCCGCACAACGCGCCGCGGCCAATGCCGAGCCGCAGTTCAGCGCAGTGCGATACCCGGCGATGGCCAGCTCCAACGCCTGATCGGCATCCCCACGGCGGTTCGCCTGTGTCGACATGTCACCCAAGATGCACGCGCCCAACTCGCGGTGCCCGCCGGCTTGGGCCAACCGTAGGGCCTGAATGAAGTACCGCTGGGCCAGCCCCTGATGCCCGGAATCGTAACTCATGAACCCGCACAAATTGCACAGCCGCGCGGTCGCGGCCATCAACTGCCGGCCGATGGCGTCGCGGTAACTACCATTCAGCAGCGGAAGCACGACCTGATTGACGTACTGCAGGAGCGTGTCCCGGGCGTACCCACCGCCGAGTCGTTGATCGGCATCGGTGAACGCCTCGCTCATCGCCCACAGCGCGTCGATATCGCTCTGCCCGACAGCTCGACCGGACTGGCCCTGCGCCACCTCCTCCTGCCGGTTGAGCAACCACTGGCGAACAGGTTCGGCAAACGCCGACGCAACCCAAGGCGCCGTCATCAGAACCACTCACCGTTGCACGTCCGCCCTCCCCAGCTTGCCGACCACCTCCACCGTAGCTGCCGAGGTGGCCGGCCACACCAGACCGAGGTCAACCGGAATGGGTTCACCGCTGTCGGGCGAAACGCGCGCCTGCACCGCTCGGGTGGCCCGCTCCTGCTCCAGCTGGGGCCACAACCGTTCCAGCACCCCACCGGTGGCCAGCGCCTGATCCATGCGCCGGGTGAACTCCCGGGTGGGGAACCGCTCCCCCTTCTCGATCTTGCTGATCAGAGCGCCGCTGTCATGCGTGCACAAACCCAGCCCGGCTTGGGACAACTCGCGCACCATTCGCCAATGCCGCAGTTCCGCACCGAAGAAGTGCAACGCCGATTCCTGCGGCGTCAACTCGCGCGGTGGCCGTCCCATCACTCACTACCTCCCAGACCCTGCGCTATACCCAGCTGTGCCGCAGTGCGGCACCGGAAATGTACCGGAAACGATCCGATCATACCCACGATACCAATTTCGTACCGCAATCCTATCCAAATCCAGACCCTGGCCCATACGATCCCGCCCCGGCATCGTCAACGCGAATAAATCAGGAACCAAAACCCACCATGGCCGGCCGGTCGACCCAAATCAGGAGACGCACCACCGTGACCAGCAGCGGCCCCACCGTACAGCGATCCGCTCCGCGCTCGCGGGCGAGCTGCCGCACCGGCCCCTGCGGGATACACCGCACCGAGGCTCACTGGCGGCAACAACCCCACGTCGACATCCTGCTGCACACGCTGGCCCACGAATGGGACCCACCCACTCACCGAGTAGTGGATCGGCAGCGTCTCCGGTCAGTGCCTCGCCACGCTGTATCTGATTCTGGTGAATCCCCCGGTGGATCGGTGGGGTCATTGCCGGTTCTGCCGGTGTCCTGGTGTGTTGCGTGATCGACGCCGGTGGCGCCGCCAGGCTCCGTTCGATGTGAGAGGGGAATCTTTTAGGATATAGCGTCAACTGAGTACGAGTCATTTATCGGTTTGATTGATCACAAAAGGAGTTGAGTTACCGTGACTACGGCCCTAGTCGATGTGGATACCTCGGAGGATGTTTTCGAACTTGATGTACGAGTGGAGACTCATCGGGCGAGGTCCGCGACCATGGGGTGCCAGACCGAAGGATCACTGTGGTGTAGCAGCCCTCGAACCTAGATCACGCCCGCGCGCCCTACCTGGTCAGCTCACCCGGCAATACCACACCCCGCTCATCCACATCCATGGCAATAGAGCCTGATATTCGCCCTTAGCGATATTCCGGCTGGAGACCCGGCGCAGCGCCAGGGCAACATCATACTCGCTTGACGTTTACCTGTCGCGATGTCGAGTATTCGTTGAAACTCCCGCGACCGGAGCTTGATCGCCGGAAGTGCCGTCTACGTGAAGATCTTTCGACGCGCTCACGGCGGTCACCCGCTTCAACGAGGACGCCACCACCCTCCTACGCGCCCACCGCTGACACAGCCCGCAGAGCCGTTGGTGGCGGCGGAGATCCACACGACGGCCTCACCCAGCGCATCCGTCAAGAGGGTTGACCGCTACCCGGGTCGAAGGAATTATTTCGGGGCAGGTCATCTCTACAAAGTAGATCACACCCACAGAT
>JBOHHD010000608.1:0-2187 GCA_050700515.1 Pseudonocardiaceae bacterium | reverse complement strand
TCCCAAACCACCGGCATTGGAGCCGGCGGCAGCGCCGGCTGTGCCCTGCGAGCCGGGCCGGACCCCCACCGACGTACCGGTGGGTCGTTGCGCGCCAGGGGGAAGCGAACCTGCCGCTGGTGGGGAGGCCTGCTGGCTTCCCGGTTGTCCGGTTGCCGAGCCGGCCGGTGGAGCGGCCGGTGTCGCAGTGGTTGCGGCGGCATCCATTACCCCCAGACCGGAGGCGAATCCGAGGACGACGTACCACGGCGGCGACCATCGCCGCCGCCACCAGGTGCTCGCGGCGCAACCCACCGAGCTGGGCCTCACCGTGTTCCGTCGGCATGCTTCGATTACCCCGATCTGGGAGAGAGTCCAGCATCGATCAACGATTCATGTCCACTGGACATGAATGGTATCGATCCATCAGTCGTTCAGCAGTGCGCTGATATTGTCACCCGGGTAGAACGGGAATTTTC
Organism: Pseudonocardiaceae bacterium; assembly: GCA_050700515.1. Classification (GTDB taxonomy): domain Bacteria; phylum Actinomycetota; class Actinomycetes; order Mycobacteriales; family Pseudonocardiaceae. The sequence goes on along the minus strand of JBOHHD010000608.1, from coordinate 1,729 downwards.
TACGACTTCGACAGTCAATAGCATGGATGTGTCGATCGGATTAAGCAAGGTTTCACAAGAGTGAACGACACCTCAGGACCACCGTTCCTCCTGGGGTGGGTGAAATCGTCGGCCAGAGATCGTCATAAAGCTTGCTGACCTGGGGAAACAGGGTTCTGGCAGAGGAGAGTAAGATACCCGATCGAGTGAATTCGAGGGGTGAGGCGAACCGATGGAAGACATGAATCGAACCTTCTCTTCTATCACGTTTAAATAGTATACGAAGAGATGTTGATCCAGTTGATTGAACACCATAAAAACCGAGTGCGCAGCGTGTGCGGGCGCACGGTGAGCAGAGACGCACCGCAGACTGCGACGCCCGCTCATCCCACTAGCGGAGCATATGCGAGTAGGTGTGATCAGTCGGTGGGACAAAGACCTCCTTGATGGCCTGTGGACTCGTCCATCGTTGCAAGTTCAGCAACGAACCAGCCTTGTCGTTAGTGCCCGATTTCCGTGAACCGCCGAAGGGCTGGTGACCGACGACCGCACCGGTGGGCTTGTCGTTGACGTAGAAATTGCCCGCCGCGAAACGCAGCGACTGGTGGGCCTGCGTCACCGCGGCGCGATCCACGGCGAACACCGCGCCGGTCAGCGCGTAGGGACTGGTGGAGTCGACGACGTCGAGGATCGCGGCGTAGTCGTCGTCGGGATACACGTGCACCGCGAGGAGAGGGCCGAAGTACTCGGTGGCGAACACCTCGTGCCGGGGATCCGCCCCCAGCAGCACCGTGGGCTGCACGAACCAGCCCTGCGAGTCGTCGCAACCGCCACCGACCAGGATGTCGAGATCCGGGTCGGCGGCGGCCCGCCGAAGGAGATCGCGGTGCTTGGTGAAGGCTCGCGCGTCGATCACCGCGCCACCGAAGTTCGCCAGATCTGTGATATCGCCGTAGCTGATCGTCCGGGTGGTGTCGGCAAGCCGCTCCCGCACGCCGTTTTCCCACAGCGAACGGGCGATGTAGGCCCGCGAGACCGCTGAACACTTCTGTCCCTGGTATTCGAACGCGCCTCGCACCAGTGCAGTGACCAGCTGCGCCGGCTCGGCCGAGGAGTGTGCCACCACGAAATCCTTGCCGCCGGTCTCCCCCACGATGCGTGGATAACTGCGGTAGCCGTCCACATGCTCGGCGATGGTGCGCCAGAGCTTTGCGAAGGTCCTCGTCGACCCGGTGAAGTGCAGCCCGGCGAACGCCGGATCAGCCAGTGCCACCTCGCTGACGGCAGCGCCGTCCCCGGTCACCAGGTTGATCACTCCGGGCGGTAGACCGGCCGCCTCGAGCAGCCGCATCGTGTAATGCGCGGCGAGCTGCTGGGTCGGGGTGGGCTTCCACAGCACCGTGTTGCCCATCAGCGCGGGCGCGGTGGGCAGGTTCGCGGCGATCGCGGTGAAATTGAAGGGGGTGATCGCGGTGACGAACCCCTCCAGCGGCCGGTAGTCCATCCGGTTCCACTCGCCGGGCGCCGAGTCCGGCTGCTGCGCCAGGATCTCGCGGGCATAGTGCACGTTGAACCGCCAGAAGTCGATCAGCTCGCAGGCCGCGTCGATCTCGGCCTGCTGGATCGACTTGGACTGCCCGAGCATGGTCGCCGCGTTGAGGGTGTCCCGCCACGGGCCTGCGGCCAGATCCGCGGCTCTGAGCAGGACCGCGGCCCGCTCGTCGAAGGCCAGCTCCCGCCAGGCCGGTGC
>JBOHHD010000607.1:0-9267 GCA_050700515.1 Pseudonocardiaceae bacterium | reverse complement strand
GGCCCGGCCGCATCGCGGCCGGGCCGGGACATGCCGAACCCGATGCGAGCGGACGCCTCGCCACCGGGGGATCGGTTGTTCTGCATGGTCATTGCTGCCCGTTGTACCGGCTGCCCTGCGGTTTATCGGCAGCGTAGGGATGCAATGTGTAGCGAATGGTGCGGTCGTGCCACTCCTGGCGCTCCAGCCGGAAGCCAGGTTCCTCGGTGGGCCGTTGCACGATAAAGGACAGTGCGACGGTCTGCTTGCCGTAGCTGGCGTTGTAGGCATTGATCCGGATGTAATGCTCCGGCTTGGCCTGGCGGCAGGCGTTCACCTCGGAGAGGACCCCGGCGGCGTCGGCGAGGTCGAACATCGGCAGCCCCCACATATCCCAGTAGGTGTTGCGGGGGTGCGGGTCGTCGGTGAATTCCACTGAGCAGGGCCAGTGGTTGTCCAGCGCATACTGGATCTGCGCGGTGATCTCGGCGTCGGTCAGGTCGGGCAGGAACGAGAAAGTGCCCTGAGTGATTCGCATGGTCTGCTCCGCGATCAGATTGAGGTCGGCGTCTCGACCACGTCGGGCACGTCGGTCGACTCGTAGTTGAACGAGATGTCACCCCAGGTGGCCAGCGCGATGTCCAGCTCCCGGCTCTTCTTGGCGGCCGCCTTGAGGATGTCGTCACCCTCCTTGCGGTAATCCCGCCCCTCATTCCGCGCTTTGATCACCGCTTCCAGCGCGACCCGGTTGGCAGTGGCGCCCGCGGCGATGCCCATCGGGTGACCGATCGTGCCGCCACCGAACTGCAGCACCACGTCCTCGCCGAGGTAGTGCAGCAGGTCACCCATCTGCCCGGCGTGGATGCCACCTGAGGCCACTGGCATGACACCCGGCATCGAGCCCCAGTCCTGATCGAAATAGAGACCCCGAACGGGGTTCGCCGCAAGCTTGCTCTCCCGCAGCGTGTCGTAGTAGCCGGCGATCGCGTTCGGATCACCTTCCAGCTTGCCGACCACCGTGCCGGCGTGGATGTGGTCCACCCCGGCCAGCCGCATCCACTTGGCCAGCACCCGGAAGTTCACCCCGTGGTTCTTCTGCCGGGCGTAGGTGGCGTAGCCGGCCCGGTGCAGGTGCAGGATGCACCCGTTGGCCCGAGCCCACTTGGCCATCGACTGGATTGCGGTGAAGCCGATGGTGAGGTCGATCATGATGATGACGGTGCCGAGCTCCTTGGCGAACGTGGCGCGCTCGTACATGTCCTCCATCGTCGCCGCGGTGACGTTGAGGTAGTGGCCCTTGACCTCGCCGGTGGCGGCGGCGGCGCGGTTCACTCCCTCCATGGAGTACAGGTACCGGTCCCGCCAGCGCATGAACGGCTGGGAGTTGATGTTCTCGTCGTCCTTGGTGAAGTCCAGCCCGCCGCGCAGCGCCTCGTACACCACCCGGCCGTAGTTGCGGGCGGACAGGCCCAGCTTGGGCTTGGTGGTGGCGCCCAGGATCGGGCGGCCGAACTTGTCCAGGTACTCGCGTTCCATGATGATCCCGTGCGCCGGGCCCTGGAAGGTCTTGACGTAGTGCAGTGGGATCCGCATGTCCTCCAGGCGCAGCGCCTTGAGCGCCTTGAACCCGAAGACGTTGCCGATGATCGAGGAGGTGAGGTTGGCGATCGACCCCTCCTCGAACAGGTCGATGTCGTAAGCGATGTAGGCGATGTACTGGTTCTCCGCGTTGGGAACGGCGTCCACCCGGTAGCACTTGGCCTGGTAGGTCTTGTAGTCGGTGAGCCGGTCGGTCCACACCACTGTCCAGGTCGCGGTCGAGGACTCTCCAGCCACCGCAGCGCCGGCCTCCTCCGGTGGCACCCCGGGCTGCGGGGTGAGCCGGAAGGCGGCCAGGACGTCGGTGTCCTTAGGTTCGTAGTCCGGCTCCCAGTAGCCCATCTCGGCGTACGGGATCACCCCTGCGGACCAGCGATCCGTTTTCTTCTCCGATGCGGGAACGTCGAGTTCAGTCACGCCTGTCTCCTTTCCTCACCATGGAGCCTGGCGAGAAACTATGATCCTGTCCATCAAGTCTTCCCACACAACTGTGAACTTTTCGCTCAGGGAACCCTTCATCCAGGGGTGTTGATGACCGAGTCCCGCTTGCGCACGCTGGTCGCGCTCGCCGCCACCGGCTCGGTGCGCGGTGCGGCCAGCAGGCTGACGGTCACCGAATCCGCGGTATCGGCTTCGATCGCGGCGTTGGCTCGTGAGCTCGGCGTTCCCCTGGTGGAACCGGCCGGAAGGGGGCTGCGGCTGACCCCCTCCGGCACCGTATACGCCCGGTATGCCCGCCGGGTGCTGGGTTTGCTCGACGAGGGCGCTGCGGCGGCCGCGCAGGAACTCGATCCGGAACGGGGCAGGCTGCGGCTCGCCGCGGTCACCACCGCCGGGGAGCATCTGCTGCCGGCCCTGCTGGCCGCGTTCCGCCGCCAGCACCCCGGCGTCGCGTTGGTACTGGACGTGGCGCCCAGCGAGCAGGTCTGGGATCTGATCACGGCGCACGAGGTCGACCTCGTCATCGCCGGGCGGCCCCCGGCCGGTGTCGACACGCGGGTGGTGGCCACCAAGCCCAACGAGCTCGTGGTGGTCGCCGCGCCCGCGGTCGCTGCCGCGTTCGACTGGACGCTCACCCCCTGGCTGCTGCGGGAGCAGGGCTCGGGCACCCGGACCACCGTCGAGGCGTATCTGAGATCTCAGGACGTCATGCCCCCCCAGCTGGTGCTGGGCTCCAACGGTGCGGTGGTGGCCGGGGCAGTGGCCGAACTCGGCGCCGCGCTGGTGTCCAGGGACGCGGTCGCCGACCCGCTCACCGAAGGACGGCTGGTCGAGGTGTCGGCCCCGGGCGTCCCCATGCGACGCCCGTGGCATGCGGTCGCCGGTACCTACTCCGGCGCCGCCACGTGGTTGTTCGTCCGGCACCTGTGGGCGTGTGGCTGGCAGGCTCCCCTGGTTGACCCCCCACTGCCTCCACCCACCGGGGGAGGTGCTCCGTGCCGATCCGGCCCTAGCGTCGCCGTCGGCGGCGCGGAACCACCCCGCCGCAACGGACGGAGGGGCTAATGAGCGAGGGCCTGCACGAGATCGCCCAGACCATGGTGAGCCGGCCGCGCGGCATCCTTGCCGCCGACGAGAGTATCGGCACCATGTCCAAGCGGCTGGAGAACGCCGGGGTCCCCGCCACTGCCGAGAACCGACGAGCATACCGCGCGATGCTCATGACCACCCCGGACCTGCAGAGCGGGATCAGCGGGGTGATCCTGTCCGACGAGACCTTCAACCAGCAGCTTGATGACGGACGTCCCTTCCCCGAGGCACTCGTCGCGCTGGGCATCCTGCCCGGGATCAAGGTCGACACCGGGGCGAAGCCACTCGCCGGATCGCCCGGCGAAACGGTGACCGAGGGACTCGACGGCCTGCGTGATCGGCTGACCGCCTACAGGCCGGCCGGGGCGCGCTTCGCCAAGTGGCGCGCCGTGATCAATATCGGCGATGGCCTGCCGACGCGGCGCGCACTGCACGCCAATGCGCATGCGCTGGCCCGCTACGGCGCCCTCTGCCAGGAGGCGGGCATCGTGCCCATCGTCGAGCCCGAGGTCCTGATGGACGGCGAGCACTCCATGGCCCGCTGCGCCGAGGTCACCACCGCGATACTGGAGCAGGTGATCGTCGAGCTGGAAGAGGCGGGAGTGGATCTCGCCGGCACCGTGCTCAAACCGAACATGGTCGTGCCGGGCAAGGCATCGGGCGAGCAGGCCGGTCCTGACGAGGTCGCGGAGCAGACCGTCGCGGTATTGCGGGCCGCACTGCCCGATTCACTGGCCGGGGTGGCATTCCTCTCGGGTGGTCAGTCACCGGAGGTGGCGACGGCGAACCTGGCGGCGATGCAGCGGTTCGAGACCCCCTGGCCCTTGACGTTCTCCTTCGGACGAGCCCTGGTGGATCCGGCCCTGGCGGCCTGGAGCGTGGACCCCGCCAGCCGGATCACCGAGGGGCAGCAGGCGCTGGCCGACCGGGTGGCGGGCAACTCCGCCGCCGTCGCGGGCCGGGAACATGCCTACGGCTTGTGAGTGGCGATGTCAGTCATAGCTCACATCGCCACTCACGGGGCGCGAAGCGCCACCTCCTAACGGTAGAGGCCCTCGCGCAGGGCGGTGGCCACCGCGGCGGCCCGGTCGGTCACGTCCAGCTTGCGGTAGATGCCGCGGATGTGACTTTTGATCGTTTCCTCACCGACCACGAGTTCACCGGCGATGGCCCGATTGGACGAGCCGTTCACCATCAGCCCGAGTACTTCGCTCTCCCGCTGGGTGAGGCCGAGGTGTGCGCCGGGCCAGAACTGCCCCGCCTGCAGCCGGGCGGCGGAAACCTCCGTCCGGGCGCGGAGGGCGGCGTCGAGCACCACTTCACCGGCCCGCACCCGATGCAGGTGTTTGACCAGCTCCGGGCCATTGATCCGTTTGAGCAGGTAACCAACCGCACCCGCTTGCATCGCCTGAAACAGGTACTGCTCATCGTCATGCACCGTGAGCAGGACGACCTTGCGTCCGGGGCAGTCCGCGAGCAGGTCGCGGCACAGATCCAGGCCACTCTCCCGCCCCAAGCGCACGTCGGCGAGGACTACATCGGGGTCCAGGCCCGTGACCACCCGACGTGCGGCGGCGGCGTCTCCGGCCTCACCCACCACGCGGACCTGCCGGGCGTAGCCGGCCAACATGGCTTTGATGCCGGCACGCACCATTTCGTGGTCATCCACCAAGACGACGCGTAGTGGCTGACTCTGCATTTGCTGAGTGTAATCATCCGGATCGATATAGCGAGAGATTCCACGGGTGGGGGAACGAATCCCCTTCCTGTTCCCTCCAGGAGGGGACGCAGTGCCAGAGCGCGGTCGCATATCGTCGAGTAGCAGCGGAGCAGACGAGGTGTAGACCCTCAGTTCAGCGGGTCGTGGCCAGCTCCTTCAGGAAGGGGTGTGCCGTGCCCGACAAGTTGCTGCGGATGGAGCGCGCCGGGTCCCGTACGTCACGGCCGGTGATGCTCGCGATCGCCGGCGACAGCGCGGCCGGAAAGACCACTCTGACCAAAGGGTTGGTGGACGCGTTGGGGGCGGACCGGATCACCTCACTCTGTGTGGATGATTACCATCGCTACGACCGACAGGAGCGTAAGGGGCTGCCGTTCACCGCGTTGCATCCGGATTGCAATTACATCCAGATCATGGAGCAGCACCTTCAGCTACTCGCGATCGGACAGCCGGTGCTCAAACCGGTTTACGACCATGACACCGGTCTGCTCGCTCGCCCCGAACTCATCGAGCCCACCGAATTCGTCATTGTGGAGGGCCTGCTTCCGCTGTACACCCGGTTGACCCGAGCGTGCTTTGACATCACCGTGTACCTCGACCCGCCGGAGAGCATCCGGCGGGACTGGAAGGTCAAACGGGACACCACCAAGCGCAGGTACACACCGGAGCAGGTGCTGGCCGAACTCGACAAGCGAGAACCGGAGTCCGCGGAGTTCATCCGACCCCAGAGGTCCGTGGCTGACATCGTGGTCCGCTTCGGACCCATCGAGGAGCGCCAGGATCCGCCAGACACACCGCTGTCGGCTGAGTTGACGCTGCGTTCGACGATTCGCCACCCCGACATCTCCGGCGTCTTCCGGGAGTCCGACCGTCGGGCCATGCACCTCAAGCTCGTCCGCGACGAGGACAACAGGCCGGTGGACGCGCTGCACGTGCATGGATACGTGCCGCGCGAGGAGAGTCGGATGTTGGAGAAGGCCATCTGGGCGGAACTCGGTACGGACACGGAGTTGCCTTCTTCGCTGGGCCTGATCGGCGAGGACCGCCGCAGCGAGCCGCTGGCGATCACCCAGCTGATGCTGCTTTACCACATGCTCGACGCCGTTCGCTGAACTTCTCCCATCGCCCGGTAGCCCCCTCCTGGAGGAGGGGGCTACCTCATTTCTGGGGATCGATGAAGACAAAAGCTGGGGAACCGGTATCAGCGGTGGCCTCTCCCGCACTCGTCTGCAGTGACAGCCCGGGCACGCAGCTGCCTGGGTCCACTGAGTGGGGACGGCGGGAGGCCGATGATCATGGAAATCAGAGCGCAGGTGGACGCCGGTGACTGGCAGTCTCGTGGGGCCTGCCGGACGCTGCACCCAGACCGCCTTTTCGTGCAGGGTGCCGCACAGCACAAGGCCAAGGTCGTGTGTCAACCGTGCCCGGTTCGCGCTCAGTGTCTGGCCGAGGCACTGGATCGCCGGATCGAGTTCGGTGTATGGGGCGGTATGACCGAGCGGGAACGCCGGGCGCTGCTGCGCCGCCGGACGGACGTCAGCAGTTGGGCGGAGTTGCTCGCGGGCGCCGCGAGGAAGCACGACTCGGTCGGTCAGCAGAGCATCCCGGTGGGCTGAGCCCACGACAACACTTCGGTGGGCTGAGCCCACGCGACTGCCAGGGTGCTGAGCCCACGACACCGTGGCTCAGTCGCGGCTGACCACGGGCTGGGGCCTGGCAGCCAGCAGCTTGCCGATCTCGCGCAGCCCCGGCAGGTCGTGCACGTCGACGGCCAGCACCGGCACCGGCGTGACGGCGACCGATGGATGGGCGCTGCGAAAGCGGGCCAGTAACCTGCGCTCCCGGCCGGCGAGGGCGACCCGATCGGCGTGCAGCCGTAGGACCGCGGCGGCCAGCGGTGCCTTCTCCTGCTGTTCCAATGCCTCGGCCGCGGTCTCGGCCCGGGCGGCAGGCAGGTCCGCGAGCACCGGATGGGTGCGGTTGAGGATCAGTCCGGCCAGCGGCATGGACTCGGTGGCCAACCGGTCCACGAAGTAGGCCGCTTCCCGCACCGCATCGGTCTCCGGCGCTGCGATCACCAGAAAGGCGGTACCCGGCGCGCGGAGTAGCTCATAAGTCGCGGCGGCGCGTTCCCGGAATCCGCCGAACATGGTGTCGAATGCCTGCACGAAAGCCGATGCATCGGCAAGGAACTGCCCGCCCAGAATCGTCGAAACAGCCTTGGCGAAAAGGCTGAATCCGGCACCGACCAGTCGGCGCATACCCCGGCCTCCGGCTCGCGCCGGTGCGGAGAGCAACCGGATCATCCGTCCGTCCAGGAACGAGGAGAGCCGCTGCGGGGCGTCCAGGAAATCCAGCGCCGAGCGCGACGGCGGGGTATCGACGATGACGAGATCCCATTCGGCCGCCGCCACGAGTTGCCCCAGCTTCTCCATCGCCATGTATTCCTGCGTGCCGGAGAACGACGAGGAGATGGTCTGATAAAAAGGGTTGGCGATGATCTGGGCCGCTCGTTCGGGGGTAGCATGCGCCTGCACCATCTCGTCGAAGGTGCGTCGCATATCCAGCATCATCGCGAACAGTTCGCCGCCGGCGGCCTGGATCTCCTCGTTGGATGCCACCCGGCGTGGGTTGTTGGACAGCTCGCGGAGTCCCAGTGATTGCGCCAGCCGCCGCGCCGGATCGATCGTCAGCACCACCACCGAGCGCCCCCGCTCGGCGGCGCGCAGGGCGAGCGCGGCGGCCGTGGTCGTCTTGCCCACCCCACCGGCACCGCAGCACACCACGACCCGGGTAGCGCGATCGTCGAGCAGTGTGTCGATATCGAGCGGACGTAGTGGCCGGTCTCGCGTACTCATCGAACCCCCTGCTCGCGGAGCACCTCAGCGAGTTGGTAGATACCTCCCAGATCCACGCCGTCCACCCCGATCTCGGTGAGTTCGGGTAGTTCCACCAGCGGCATGCCGGCGTCAGCGAGCTTGGCGCGGGCCTGCTGCTCGGCTGCCACCCGGATCGCATGCTCCACGGTTTCGGCGACCAAGCCGTCGACCACGGCCAGGTCCAGGTCCAGGCCAGCGGCGAGCAGCCCGGCGCGGATCTGGTCGGAGTCCACCCGGCCGTCGGCGGCTGCGGTCACCGAGAGGGCCGGCAGCCGGAGTGGCCGGGCTCGATTGATCAGGACCGCGCCCGGACGAAGGTCTGCCCTGTCGAGTTCCGCCACCGCGTCAAGTGTCTCGGCCACCGGAAGATCCTCCAGCAGGGTGACCACGTGCACAGCCGTGTCCACGGAATGCAGCAGCCGCACCACCCCCTCGCTCTGCTTGTGGATCGGACCGACCTTGGCGAGGTCGGCCATGGCTTTGGTCACGTCGAGGAACTTCACCACCCGTCCGGTCGGCGGGGCATCCAACACCACCGCGTGGTAGGTGTGCTTGCCCTTCTCCGCCCGCGTGGCCGCCTCTTTGACCTTGCCGGTGAGCAGCACGTCCCGCAGCCCGGGGGCCAGCGTGGTGGCGAACTCGATGGCTCCCATCCGGCGCAGCGTCCGGCCCGCGAATCCCAAGCTGTAGAACATCGCGAGGTATTCCAGCAGGGCTTCCTCGGCGTCCACCGCAAGCGCACGGACCTCACCCCCGTTCGCGGTAACCGCGATCCGGCGCTCCTCGTAGCCCAGCGGGGGGGTGTCGAACAGCTGGGCGATTCCTTGCCGGCCCTCCACCTCCACCAACAGCGTGCGCTTGCCCTGCGTGGCCAGCGCCAGCGCCAGCGCGGCGGCCACTGTTGTCTTGCCGGTCCCGCCCTTGCCGGTCACGATGTGGAGCCGGGCTCGGGTCAGCTCGTCGGGCCATCCAGGCGACATCACGCCTACGAGCCTAAAGCGCTCGGAAGTGGGTGGCAGTGTTCCCACCCTCACGCGCTAGCGTGCGTGTCCATGACGAACTGGGAGTACGCGACCGTGCCGCTGCTGACACACGCCACCAAGCAGATCTTGGACCAGTGGGGAGCTGATGGTTGGGAACTGGTCACCGTGATGCCCGGGCCGACCGGTGAGCAGTTGGTGGCCTATCTCAAACGCCCGAAGCAGTGAGCTGGGCGGGGCGGCTGGCGCAGCTCGGGCTGGCACTGCCTCCGGTGGCCACCCCGGCCGGGGTGTACGTGCCTGCCGTGCGCAGCGGATCGCTGGTGTTCACCGCTGGTCAGCTACCGCTGGTAGGTGGCGCGCTGTCGGCCGTTGGCAAGCTCGGCGCCGAGATCGACACCGAGCACGGTAAGCAGCTGGCCCGGATCTGTGTGCTCAACGCACTGGCCGCGGTGGACGGGCTGGTCGGGCTCGACGTGGTGGTCCGGGTGGTGAAGGTGGTCGGTTTCGTGGCCTCGGCACCGGGGTTCACCGCCCAGCCCGGCGTGGTCAACGGGGCGTCGGAGTTGCTCGGCGAGGT
>JBOHHD010000606.1:0-4465 GCA_050700515.1 Pseudonocardiaceae bacterium | reverse complement strand
ACATCGGGTCGTAGTGCGCGCCCGCGCCGCGGGATCCCGGTGGGGTGAGATAAGCGCCCGCCGAGGCGGCGAAGCCGAGTTCGCCTGACAACTCGGCGCAGAAGGCGGCCAGCGGCGGGCAGTAGCGGATCATGCCGCGCAGCACGATCGTGGCACCGGAGCGGAGCTCCCGGAGCACCGCGTCCGGGTCCGCTACGCCGTCCGCGGTTCCGGCGGCGGTGCCGGTGCGGTGGGTGCAGCGGGCGGGCGACAGGTAGGCTCCATCGCGCAGCATCCGCAGGTAGGGGATGCGCAGTCCGCGGCCGGTGATCAGGTCGTCGGCGAGATCGAGGTCGAACACGTCGGCGAAGTCCCCGAGCCCGGTCGAGTGCAGCGGGGTGCGGTCCCAGGCCGCGCGCAGGGCGTCGACATCACCGACGATCCTGCCGAGCACCCCGATCCGCGTACCACCGGCGTCCGCGGTGAGGATGCTGGTCGGGTTTCCGGTCATGGTGTCCTCCTCATCGTCCCGGCCGGCTGCAGAATCACCGGAGCGGGGTCGGTCAACACGAGCTGGGGGGTGAACCACGCGGCACGCTCGTACAGCTCGTCGGCGTCTCGGAAGCCGTGAGCGGTGAGAGCGGGAGCGATGCCGCTCGGGCCGTCCAGTTCCCACCGGCGTCGCAGGTGGCGCAGCAGCGCGCGTCGCGACGAGTGCTCGGCCCGATGGCCACGGTCGGCGAGCTCGTGGTTCAGTCGGGCGGCAGCCTCGACCAGACCCGCGATCGTGGTACCCCCCGGCGTGGCCCTGATCGCCGCGGCCAGCACCCGTACCGGCGCCAGCCCACCACTCCAGCCGAAGCCGCGGACCAGCTCGGTGAGCAGCTCGCGCTCGTCGCGGTGGGCGGGCACGAGCTCGCGGCGGCCGGCGGCGGTGAGCGCCCGTGCTTCGAGGTCCTCGTCGCAGAGCCGAGCACCGTGGGCGCCGGCCGGATCGGGCAACCCGGCAATGAGGGCGAGGATGACGCGGCGGTGCAGCCTCGGGTAGTCGCTGGCATACACCGCTGCGGCGACGACCAGACGTTCATCGTGCGGCCGTGCTCGACGACGCCAGCGTTCGACGTGAATGGTGGGCTCCACGGGCCCGGTCGGCGTGACCGGCGCCATCGGGCTGTGGGCCTACCCAGAGGCGTGAGCTGCGCACCTCCGCGTCGGCGAGGATGGCGGGCATCGTCGCCAGCGAGCGGCCGGTCACGGTGGACCTGCGGGTCGACTGCGCGTTGGTCCTGCCGCACGCGGTGGCGCGCGAAGCGGAGACCGCGGCGGCGGCGCTGGCCCGGCTGAGCCCGTATCCGTTCGGCATCCCAGCCTGGCAGGATTATCACGGCAGGTTCTTTCTGGAACGGTATGGGATCGGAGCGTTGGTCCCCCTGCAGGAGATTCTGCACCCGGACGCGGGTCTGGGGTTTCCCGCCAGATACCGGGACGTGCGGCTGTTGGCGCTGGCGCAGCACGCCGCAATGGACCACAGCGTCGAGATCGTTCTCGACGAGGCGGCGATCGCGGACCTGGCGGTGGCCGACGGCGCGACGGTGGCGCCGCACACCGAGCTGCGCTGCCGTATTCATGCAACGACACCGGGCGCGCTGGAGCGGGGCGAGTTCACTCTCGCCGTCGCTGGTGTGTCCCGCGCGGCTGGCGCCACGACCGGTCGGTTCCTGGACCTGTTCGACCCCGCGGATCGCGAGCGGATGTTCAGCGCCTACGCGGGGCTGCCCACGGTGGGTGAGGACGCATTGCCGGTGCAGGTGTCGTGTCCGCCGCTGTCCGTGCGGGCGGAGAACGCCGCCCGCAGTCCCTCGGTGCTGCCGCACCTGGTGTCGCTGGGCGAGCATCACCCGCCCGGTGCTGGGGTGCTCCCGCTGGACGATCTCGCGGTGAGCGGTGATGCCCAGGGGTTGTACCTGGTGTCGCTGTCCCGGAGGTGCCGGGTGGAACCGGTCGTGCTCAGTGCCGTGGAGTTCACCCACGCCGCGCATCCGCTGCTGCGGTTCCTGTGCGAGATCAGCACGGCGCGTGCCGCCGCGTGCGCACCATTCTCCTGGGGTGCCGCCAGCCGGTTGCCGTTTGTGCCCCGGGTCCGGTACCGGCGCACGATCCTGTCCCCGGCCCGCTGGATTCTGGCCGCGACCGATCTGCCCGGCCCCACGGCCCCGTGGCCGAAATGGGTGGCGAGCTTGACGGCCTGGCGGCAGCGGGTCCGTGTCACGGATGGGGTGGACCTCGGGGATGGCGATCGTTGCCGTCTCCGTACTGCTGCTCACCGGGTGCGGGGAGCAAGTGAGCGGCATCGCCATACCTGTGACCAGTAGTGCGGTCGCCTCGGCGGAGATCGTGCCGACCACATGCCGGATCGCGAAATGGGTCTGCCCGCGGTCTGCGGCCCGATCGAGATCACCGCCTGGTCAGAGGGTTCGATGCCGGGCGCACCCTGGTGACATGAGCTTGCCCGCACACCGCGAGCCCCGGCGCTGGAGGGCCGACGGACTGGGCCGGTGACTGCTCTCCGTGCTGCCTCGATACCAATATCTTGCAATTGCGGGATTGATGCACGAAGCTCCATGCATGCTCACCGTGAAGAACGCCACACTATCGGTTGGTATCCAGTGGCCTGTATCGCGACCTTTGATCACTTTATGTAGTCATGCTTACCCGCTCTGGCAGAGTCGGCTGGACCCTGTTCACTGGGCAGTGAGGGCGGGTCTTCGTGGGTCTGAGTAGCCGGCTGCTCGTGCTCGCCCCAGCAGCGCGCCGACCCTGGGAGCTGCTGCTCCTGGTGATCCGTGCGCCGCGATCTCCAGTTGGTCCAGGCCGACGCCAGCGACGAGGACCTGGTGACCACCGCACGCGCGGCCCAGCGCGCACGATTTCATCACCGCGTTGTCGGAGGGCTACGACACGGTGATCGGTGAACGGGGTCTGAAACTGTCCGGGGGCCAACGCCAGCGCATCGCGATCGCCGCCGGCGAAGGAGCTCCCATGATCAAAAAAGCCGACTTCCGCAATCTGGGGATGATCTTCGGAGTGCCTGAGCGAGCAGCGGAGCTGGTCACGGAGTATCAGGCGCTACTCGACGACGTCAAGCAACGAGTCGAGCTTCTGGCGCCGGTTGACGTGCTCGCCACCTATGGGGGATCCGGGCCGGTCAGCATCTTCGGTGGATCAAGTCTGCTCGACCAAATGATCGAGATCGCGGGCGGGCGCAACGTGCTGGGTGACCTCGACGAGGACTACGCCGAGATCAGCGCGGCACAGGTCGCGGTGACCCGACCCGAGGCCATGCTGGTGGGCGACTACGACATCTATTTCGGTGAGCAGCAACCGTCGGCGCAGCAGAAGGCACAGGCCGTGTTCAGCGTCATCCCCGAGAGCCCCGCGGCGCAGCAGCAGCGTTACCTCGCCGTCCGCATCGTCGATACGAACCCCGGCCCGGGCAGCATCCTGGCGGTCCCCGAGATTGCTGAATTCTTGCACCCGAGCGGATTCACGCGATGAGCGGTGCCCACCATCAGAACCTCATCGAAGGCGTTGTCCCGTCGTCGCGGCTGTCCGAAGAACCGGTCGGGGAACCACCGTCTACGCGGAGGGAAATCCCGTGATTAAGAAAATGGTGTGGTACCTGGCAGCACCGGCTCTGCTTGCGCTGGTGGCCGGCTGCGGGACGGCACCGGCCGAACCGTCGACCACCGGCGGCGCTGCTCAGCCCCAGGGCTTTCCGGTGACCGTCGAGAACTGTGGTCGCCAGCTCACCTTCGACAAGCCGCCCGAGCGGGTGGTGACCGGGTATCACCCGGTCTTCGAGACCATGGTCGCCCTCGGTCTCGGCGACCGGATCATCGGGCGGACCAACTTCGACGAGAACGGCCCGGACGGCTTCCTGCCCGGCCACCAGGCGGTCTATGACGCCGTTCCGGAGATCTCCGCGGACATCGAGCTGCCGCAGAAGGAGGTGTTGATCGCTCAGCAGCCCGATTTCGTGCTCGCGGTGTCCTACAGCGACTTCGATATCGCGAAGGGGTTCGCCACGGTCGAGGAGCTCGACGCCGCCGGGGCACCGGCGTACATCACCGCCGGCTGGTGTAGTCCCGAAGGAGTCAGGCAGGCGAAGATCGCTGACATCTTCACAGACATCCGTAATCTGGGGATGATCTTCGGGGTGCCCGATCGTGCCGCGGAACTGGCCGCGGAGTACCAGGCGATCATTGATGACGTCACCCAGCGGGTCAGCGGCTTGACCCCGGTGGACGTGCTGGCCAGCGACGGCGGATCGGGGCCGATCAACGCCTACGGCGGCTCCGGTCTGTTCCATCAGATGATCGAGATCGCGGGCGGGCGCAACGTGCTGGCCGATTTGGACGAGGATTACGCGGAGGTCAGCGCGGAGCGGATCGCGGCGTAGCGGCCCGAGGCCATGCTCGTGCTCGAC
>JBOHHD010000605.1:0-4847 GCA_050700515.1 Pseudonocardiaceae bacterium | reverse complement strand
GGCCTGGAACGGCCGTACTGGTACTGGTCCTGGGCCAACCTGGCAGCTCTGGCCGTCGCCGTCGGCCCCGCGACCGCCGCCGGGCTGCGCCGGCTCGGCGCCCGACCCCGCCACGCCCCCCGAGGCCTCGTCCTGCTGGTCGGCGCCGCGGTGCTCGCGCTGCTCTGTGCGGACCTCTCCGGGCTCAGCAAGGCAGAGGTGGAGCGGATCTGGCTGCCTTTCGCGGTATGGCTCGCCGCCGCCACGGCGCTGCTGCCCTCCCGTGACACGCGAATCTGGCTCGCCCTGCAGGCGGTCACCGCGCTCGTGGTCAACCACCTGCTGCTCACCGAGTGGTGAGCGAGACCGAGGGGGCGGCATGGCTGCTTACAGACCGGTGACCTCATCGTCCGCCACCGCGCGGTCCGGCCGCACCGGCCATACCGTGAGCCCATGGTGAGCAGTCGGTTACGCCGGCACCCGCCGCCCGGTCCGTTCCGCTCCGGATTCTGGCGCAGCCCCATCCGGGGGCCGTGGCTGACGTCCGTACTGGGCCTGGTGCTGCTGGTCGGGTTCACCGTCGTGTTCGCCACGGGGCTGCTCTCCTACGCCGCCTACAACCCCGAGCTCGGCGGCGGCTTCAACAACGATCCCACCCCGGAGAAGGGCTGGTTGGGCTTCTACCTGTTCGATTGGCCGACCCGGCCGGTGTGGCTCTACCGACTCAACCAGGGCGTGCACGTCACGCTGGGCCTGGTGCTCATCCCCGTGGTGCTCGCGAAGCTGTGGTCGGTCCTGCCCCGACTCTTCCAGTGGCCGCCCGCGCGCACTCCGGCGCAGGCGATCGAGCGGGTGTCGGTGGCCTTGCTCGTCGGGGGCACTGTCTTCCAGCTCGTGACCGGCGTGATGAACATCCAGTACGACTACGCCTGGGGTTTCAGCTTCTACCAGGCGCATTTCTACGGAGCCTGGGTGTTCATCGCCGCGATGGCCCTGCACGTCTCGGTCCGTTCTCGGCGTGTGATCAGCCACCTCCGGGGGCGAAGCCTGCTGACCGAGCTGCGCACCGACGTCCGGTCCACCGCACCCGAGCCCCCCGACGAGCACGGCCTCGTCCCCACTGATCCCGCGTCCGCGACCATTTCCCGTCGCGGCGCCCTCGCCCTGGTCGGCACCAGCTCACTGGCCCTGTTCGTGCTCTCCGTCGGCCAATCGGTGGGCGGCCTGCTGCGAGATGTCGCCCTGCTGGCCCCCCGAGGGCAGGACTACGGTGAGGGACCCAACGGCTTCCAGGTCAACAAGACCGCAGCCGCCGCCGGAATCGATCCCGCCATGACCGGAGCCGGGTGGCGGCTGGAACTCCGCGGCACCCGCACCGTCAGCCTCAGCCGAGCGCAGCTCCTCGGGATGGACCTGCACGACGCCGAGCTGCCCATCGCCTGCGTCGAGGGCTGGTCGACCGGGAATCAGATCTGGACCGGCGTGCGGCTGCGCGACCTGGCACGTCTGGCCGGCGCCGACGATGCCGAGGAGGTGCTTGTCCAGTCCCTGCAACGCGGCGGCGCATTCACCAGCGCGGTACTGGCGCGAAACCAGCTGCGCGACGAGCTCTCGTTGCTCGCCCTCCGCGTCAACGGCGCGGACCTGTCCCCCGATCACGGCTCTCCCGCCCGGGTGATCGTCCCCGCCGCACCCGGGGTGCACAACACCAAATGGGTGTCCCGGATGACGTTCGCGCAGGACATCCCATGATTCGCCGCATCACCGCCTGGTATGGGGCCAATCCGCTGCACCTGCTCGCACTGATCGCCAGCTTCGCTCTCACCGGATACGCGGCCGAGCGTCTCCTCGCAGCCCAGCCGGTGTCGGTGCTCATCTGGTTCCTCGGAGCCGCCATCGGGCATGATCTCATTCTGTTCCCCCTCTATGCGCTCGCCGACTTCTCCGCGGCCCGCGTACTGACCCGACGCCCGGCGGACCGACCACCGGGCCCGTGGATCAACTACCTGAGGTTTCCCGCGGTGATCTCCGGAATCCTGTTGTTGGTCTGGTTCCCCCTGATCGCCCGTGATCCCCAGGAGTTCGAAGCCGCTGCCGGATATACAGCCGATCCCTACCTCGAACGGTGGCTCGCCGTCACCGGCATCCTCTTCGGCATTTCCGCCCTCGGCTACGCGCTCCGGATCGGACGCGCCGCTCGGCGTCCAGCACCTGATCGATGAATCGAAACGAGCTCGAACGGCCCTGGGGCGGGCAGCGAGGAGGGCACGGTGCCTTCAGCTTCAGCTGCGACGTAGGTTTAGCTGATGAGCGCAGTGGTCGAACAGGCGGTGGACACCGCCCGCTATCCGCTGTCGGATCCGACCGGCGCAGCCTGGCAGCAGCTCGTCTCCCGCGTCCGGCAGGAACTGCGGGCCGTCGGCTGCAGCGTGCTGCCCGGCTTCGTGCGGCGCTCACTGCATGCCGCGCTGCGGCGGGAATGCGGGGACATCGCCGCTCGGGCGTACTACGACATCGAGACGGTCAACGTGTACAATACCGCCGCGGACCCGTCGCTGCCGGAGGGGCATCCAGCCGGTATCCCGATGGAGCGCGGCAACGCGTTCGTGGCCCGCGACGACATCCCGGACGAGTTCATCATCCATCAGCTCTACACCAGCCCGCTGTTCCAGCACTTCATCGCCTGCTGTTTCGGGTTACCTGAGCTCCATGAGCTGGCGGATCCGCTGGCCGGGCTGTGCCTCAACGTCGTCCTTCCCGGCCGGGCGCATCCGTGGCACTTCGACACGAACGAGTTCACGGTCAGCATGCTCACTCGGCAGCCGCAGGTCGGTGGCGTGTTCGAGTACTGCCCGAACATCAGGTCGTCCCGAGCGGAGAACCTCGACGACGTCGGCGCGGTGCTGGCCGGACGTGGTGATCACCTGATCCGCCGCATCTCGCTGGGCCCGGGCGATCTCCAGCTGTTCACCGGCCGTTACTCCCTGCACCGCGTGACACCCGTGCACGGCGGGACGGCACGGCACTCGGTGATCTTCGCGTACAGCGAACGTCCCGGGGTGATCGGCACCGTCGCGCGAACCCGGCAGCTCTTCGGTCGTGTCACGCCCGCGCACCTGGCCGCCGAGGACCGCCCGGTGCGGGCCGACCAGCTGATGGACTAGAGGATGATCGTGCACAGCAGCCAGGAGCTGTCTCCGCGCACCGTCGACAACGAAGATCGCCTGCCGCGGGTGCCGCTGCCCACCCTGGAGGAGAGCTGCGAGAGATTCCTCGAGTGGTGCGGGCCACTGCTGACCCCCGAGGAACTGGCGGTGACCGAGATCGCTGTGGCGTCGTTTTTGCGCCCCGGCAGTCCCGCGCGGACGCTGCATGCCGCGCTCGAACGGTACGACGCGAGCGACGGAGTGCACAGCTGGCTCGACACGTTCTGGCCGTATCGGTATCTGGGCCGCCGCGACCGCATCGCGCTCAACGCGAACTTCTTCTTCCTCTTCGAGGACTCCGAGCAGGGACAGGTGGATCGGGCGGCGGCGCTCGTCGCGGGGGCGCTCGACTACAAGCTCCTGCTCGACGAGCAGCGCGTGGCGCCTGCTGTCCAGCGTGGACGGCCCCTGTCGATGGAGCAGAACAAGTACCTGTTCTCCGCCACCCGGATTCCGGGACCGGCGCGCGACAGCGTTCGCACGCCCTACAGCGACGACTGGCCGGGCCCCTCCCGGGAACGCCACATCGTGGTCTTCGTCCGCGGCAACATGTTCCGCCTCGACGTGATCGACCCGGACGGCCGCCCCCACACCACCGACGAGCTCGTCGAGGGGCTACGGGCGGTCCTGGCGGCCGGTGCGACCCCCGCCGCGCCGGGCACGTCGATCGGGCATCTCACCACGAAGGCCAGGGCGGAGTGGGCGGCGAGCCGGCAGGCGCTGCTCGACTGCCATCCCGGCAACACAAACCTGCTCGACACCGTGGAGACCGCGCTGTTCTGCCTGTGCCTGGAGGACACCACCCCCCAGGACGCCCTGGCGGCGTGCGACCAGCTGCTGCACGGCGACAGCGGCAACCGATGGTTCGACAAGGCCCTCTCGCTGATCGTCTTCCCGGATGGGACGGCCGGCCTCAACGGCGAACACTGCAAGCTGGACGGCACCACCGTCGTGAGCTTCGTCAACGCGATGCTGGGCTCATCGGCGCAGCGGCACCCGCGTCGGTCCGCCGCCGAGTCACCAGTAGTCCCCGCTTGCGCCCGCCTCGACTTCGTGCTCGCCACCGACCTGCGGTCCGACGTGCAGGCCGCTGCCGCCGCGTTCGCCGCGTACGCGGCCGATACCGCTTCCACCACGTTGCGGATCGAGGGTTTCACCAGCGAGCGGGCCAAGCAGCTGGGAATGTCGCCGGACGCGTTCGCGCAGCTGGCGTTCCAGCTCGTCCACCAGCGGGCCAAGGGTCACCTGGGGGCGACGTATGAGTCGATCGCCACCCGGCACTACCGGCACGGGCGTACGGAGGCGATGCGCGTCGTCACCCCCGAGGTGGTGCGGTTCGTGGCCGCGATGGACGACCCGGGAGCCGACGACCAGACCCGCCGGGCGGCGTTCCGGGCCGCGGCGCAGAAGCATGTGCACCGCGCGAAGCAGTGCCAGGCGGGGCAGGCGCCCGAGCAGCACCTGTGGGAGCTGCAGCTGATCCAGCAGCGCCGGGGCGCGGAGCTCGGCGTCACCGAGCCGCTCGCCCTGTACGAGTCGCCGGGCTGGTTGACGATGCGGGACGACTACCTGAGCACCAGCGCCGTATCGTCAGCCCACATCCAGTTCTTCGGGTTCGGGTCGACCAGCCGCAAGTGCATCGGTATCGGCTACGCGTTGCTC
>JBOHHD010000604.1:0-22954 GCA_050700515.1 Pseudonocardiaceae bacterium | reverse complement strand
CCCCACCCCGGTCCCGCCCGATTCAGCTGGATCCGTGAACCGGGCGTACATGACGACCCAGGTGCCCACGCTGGCTGATGTGTTCAGCGATCCGGATCGGCTCCTGCTCGGTGCGCTGCTAGCGGTGTTGCTGGTGCCGGTTGTCGTGCTGCTGGTGCCGGTCGTCGCCTTCCCCGCCGAGTTCTTCGAGAGCACGTTCGAGGAGAATCGGGCCAGGATTGAAAGCTGGTTCCGTTGGGTACCGAGACCGCGACGGCCGGACCTCTCGTATTGGTTCCAGCTCGGAATTTTCGGGTTCGTCGCGGCAGCACTGCTGATGCTCGTCGTTCCGGAGGTTCATCTTGACGAAGCCACACTGGCACAGGCGATTGGCTTCCTGCTCGCCGTCCCACTCGTTGTGGTCGTCCTGGAGGTGCCCGGCAATTTCTACCTCCGGTGGAAACACCGTAACTCGACACGGGCCGAGCAGCTCTGGCAGAGTGCCCAACAACAGCGGCTTGAGCAGCAGTGGAGCGTGCCGCCATCAGCGTTGATCGTGGCCGGCTTCCTGGCGGTACTGTCCCGCCTGGCGGAATTCTCTCCGCCTTACGTCTACGGTCTGATTGCCATCTATATCGGCGCCGAGCAGGCACTGCTGAGTCTGAATGAGGAGGAAGAAGGAAAAGAAAGAGGGCGCCGTACGCTGGTCGGCATGTTGTGCTTGTTTGCCGCCAGTGTCATTGCCTGGTCTGTCTGGTCACCAGTCGGCCACACCTTCGACCAGGAGGCGGGCGGATTGGGGTGGTTGGTCGCCGACGCCTTCCTGCCCACCTTCTTCCTGCTCGGGCTGGAGACCGCGGTTTTTGCGATGATGCCGCTGACCTTCCTCAAGGGAAAAGAAGTGTGGCGGTGGAAGCCGGCACTCTGGGTGGCGGCATTTCTGCCCGTCGCATTTGTTTTCATCAATGTTCAGCTCGCCGCGCGGGAGGAGGCTGATCTGGCCCTGACGGGAACGGCCAAGGCGGTTGTGCTCTTCTGCGCCTTCGGGCTTTTCTCGTTGGCGTTCTG
This sequence comes from Pseudonocardiaceae bacterium, assembly GCA_050700515.1. GTDB lineage: Bacteria > Actinomycetota > Actinomycetes > Mycobacteriales > Pseudonocardiaceae. Next base: position 21,907 of record JBOHHD010000604.1, on the reverse strand, counting down.
GCTGTACTTCCATCCCGGTGCTCGACGGTGGTTCTCCCACTTGGTGAGTCGGTGACCATGGCGGTGCCCCGTCATCCAGCCTTCGATCATGTGTCCATGTGTCGTGATGGCGTCGGCCCTGTTTCGGTGGGCGTGAGAGGGAGGGTCTGAGCTCAGCGGGTGTTGAGCACGATGTAGCTCTCGGCGAGCCGGCCCTCGGGTAGTCCAGCGGCCTTGGCCTGCCTCCTGCCCCAGCCGCGGATGCGTTCTTCGAGATCAGTCATGTGTGAGGTTTGGCTGGTGTGCGCGCGCAGCGCGGCGATCTTACGGTCGATGGTGTCGGTGATGTCGACGTAGTGTTCGGCCCGGTCGTTCGGGCAGACCACCCAGACCTCGGGCACGGTGTGCGCGTCGAGGCCCTCCTCGGTGAGCAACTCGGGGTAGGCGAACGGGTTGCGGGCGTCGGGGTAGATCGCACAGAGGGCGGCTTCCCCGCCGGCGAGGTGGTCGGGGTGGCTGACGTAGAGATTGTGCAGGTCGCGCTCTGGAGATTGAATCACCACCCGATCAGGGCGGGTCCGGCGAATGCAGCGGACGATGTCTCGCCGCAACTCGAAACTCACCACCAGCCTGCCATCGGGATAACCCAGAAACGCGATGTCGGTGACTCCCAGGACGGCGGCGGCCTTGCGCTGCTCGTCCTGCCGGATGCCCGCTATCGCCGACCGGGGCACCGCAGGGTCGTAACCGCCGGCATCACCGTCGGTGATGATGCAGTACGACACCTCCAGCCCCGCATCGGTCCAGGTCGCGATCGTCCCGCTCGATCCGAAGTCCACGTCATCCGGATGTGCCACCACCATCAGCACCCGCCGCACCGGCTCGCCCGTCACCGCACCGCTCCCGTCCCTTTGGCCCTGCCTATATCGAGCACAACGCAACCCACTTCGGGAAGCTTCCCGGAGAGACGGTCACCTTACGCAGGCCCTTCGATGTCAGGGGAGACACGAATTTGACGCGCTTTGACGCCACGTAATTGCCGCATTCGACCAGAAACCGCTGGGTGGGGGGCTGGCGCTCGTGCTCCTCGAAGGCGACATGATCATGGTGGACCTCGTGGAACAGGCGTGAGTACCAAGGGATGGTTGCGCATGATCTAGCACTGTAGTAATAGCCCGTCTTCTCCCGGCACTCCCGGATCGCGGTGTCCTGAGGCGACCCTCCAGGTTCCGTGGCTCCAGCAATGAAAGTCCACGGTGGCGTGCCGTCATGGTGACGGCCAAGCAGGATGCCCTGTGGACTGGTGACGATCGCGGCCACGATGGTGGGTTGATCAGACACGGATTGCTCTTAGCTCATCGAGGATCGGCGGGTAGCGGGTGGTGGCCGGGATGAAGTCGGTCAGCCGGGCTATGGTCGTGCAGGTGGTCGCCGTATTCTCGGCGGGCTCACGGTTGCCGGGCTTGTCGGTGAGATGATCGGCAAGGAAATAGGCGCACAGTGCGCCGGTCATCGGGCGCAGCCGAGTTCGAGTCCCCAGCGCGGTGCGTACGACACGTCGGCGGCAGCCCGCAAGAGCTGCTGCCGTACTACGAGAAGTTCCGGGGGCCAAGCCGCTGGGGTCGGCGAACCGTTTACCCAGTTTACCCAAAGGAATCGCCGACGCTCGCCCGTGGCCGCCGGTATACCCACCGGGCAGCGAGCCCGTACCGGGACCAGCGCGCCTGTGGCAGGATCTTATCCGAAATCTGGGGTATCACACGGGTGAGCTCGTCACTCGTAGGTTTGAAGACTTCAACCGGAGCTGGCCCCATCCACATCCGCAGGAGATGCACTGTGCCACCCTCTGTCCTGGCAGTATTCGCCCCTCTGCCGGAGTACAACCCGACCGGCACCTGGGTGATGCGAAGGACCAGCGCTGAACCCGGCGGTGTGGTGAGTCTACAGCAAAGAGTGGGGCAGGCTAATGTCGCGAACATCTGGCGGTGTTAGGAGAAGTAGTGAGGAAACTACGGCGGCTAGGGTTACGAAATAGTGACGAATACGTCATCCGTCAGGAAAATTCCGGTGACAATTCGATCTGTAGGGAACTCCTCTCGCGGGTGGCCGACACACTGCGCAGGCGCTACTCGGACGTCGTCTGGGCAAATGCTACCGACCTCCCGGCAATCCTGGCCGAACGGGACCTCTCATGGCCGACCTTGTGGTCGTCGGAAACAGCGAAGGCGGAATCTCGTCAGGTGCACTGGAAACCGGAGCCTGACCGACCGGAAGGAACTATATGCCAGGTCACAGCGCCACCCCGGATCCTCGGATGCCGGCGGGGCTGCGGCTCACCGCACAGACGGCGTCCTTCCTCAGCCGTGTCGAAGCCCATCTCGACAATCTCGCACCGGCCCTTGCTGCCCATCCGGAGTTCCGGCGTTGGTGGCGGGCCAGAGCGATCCTCGCGCTGTCGGCCGGTGTTGCTGCGCTTGACGAGTCCCGGCCCCTTCCGCCGGCGGTTTCGCACCGGCCGCTGGCCGAGGCACTCGGTGGCCAGGTGTTCGAGGCTGTCCTGATCGAGCTGATAATGGTGCTGGAAAAGGATCCGGACCGGTCCGAACTGCTGGTGCGCGGGGCGTCGGCAGCCCACCGCACGGTGAGCGGCTTCAAGGAACCCACCAGCGGAGCAAAGCGCGTCGGCCCGGACGACTACTGGGACGTGCCCACCGGTGAGCGCCTCAGGCTGGCCAGGGACCTGCACGACTGGGTCGGCAGCACGGTGAGCCTCGCTCTGCGCCAGCTGGATCTGCACATGATCGATTGCGGTCGCGACGATCCGGCCGCCGACCGCAGGCTGCTGGAGGCCCGGCGAACTCTCGAGGAAGCAATGAGCAGTCTGGGCAGGCTGGTGTCCGACCTGCGGGAGCGTTGGACAACGTCTTTGGAAGCTGCCTTGGCGGACTACGTGGCCCGAGCGAACGTGCTCTGCTCCGCGACCACCGTGCAGATACTGGGAGATGAATCACAGTTACCCGCCCGCGTCCGCGACGAACTGTTTGTCGTGGTCCGGGAGGCGCTGCGTAATGCGTTCGTCCATGCCCAGGCCGGACAGGTCGACGTGACGATCGACATCGCCCCAAGTTATGTGCGGGCCCGTGTCGAGGACAATGGAGTAGGGTTGAGCTCGGGGCGTGCCGACTCGCCGGGCAACGGCATCGCATCGATGCGGGAGCGGATCGAAATGCTCGGCGGGAGTTTCGTCATCACCGGCGGCCAGCCCTCAGGCACGCGCATTGATATCGTCATCCAGCTTCGAGGAGTGCCAGGGAACAATGACAGCTGACAGCGTGCAGATTCTGCTTGCAGACGATCACACCCTGCTGCGGGAGGCAATGCGGGACTTGTTGATGTCCGAAAGTGAATTCCGGGTCGTCGGTGAGGCTGCGGACGGGGAAGCCGTGGTGCAGCAGGCCGCCCGGCTGCGACCGCACGTCTTGCTGTTAGACATCGAGATGCCTAACAGCAGGGCACCGGAGACCGTGCGCCGGATCCGGTCCGCTTCGCCGATGACGAAGGTCGTCGTGCTGAGCATGCATGAGGAACCACCCATCATTCGGGAGATGCTGGAGAGCGGGGTGTCCGGGTACCTGCACAAAAGCGTGAGCAAGCAAAGCCTGGTCGCCGCGATCCGCGCCGTCCATCATGCCGACCGCTCGGCGGGGCGCCAGGTGGTGATCTCAGTATCGCAAGAGCTGCTGACTCACGAGCCGGTGCCGTCCTCGGAGCTGTCCGCACGGGAACGGGAGGTGCTGACGCTGGTGGCGACGGCGCTGAGCAATCGGCAGATCTCCAGCCAGTTGTCCATCACCGAGGCCACCGTGAAGCGGCACCTGCGTAATGTTTTTGAAAAGCTCGGCGCGGTATCGCGGATCGATGCGGTGAACAAGGCCACCGCTGCGTCATTGATCCAGCGCTGATGTGATGTCGGCGGGTATCCCGGCAGGGAAGCCACCGATATGGTGCAACGCGAAACGCAGGTCTGCTGCGGTGAGCCGATGCAGTTTCAGCGCATAGCCGGGGTCCGCGGGCCGGGATGGGCCGACACCTTGAGCCAGACCGGCATCGGGCCGCTGCGGGCCACCATCTCGGCGGTGATCGCGAAGCCGACCAACGCGCCCATACTGGGACCAAAGATCGCGAATGGCCGGTCGGTGAGTGGCGCCAACTCGGCGATCAGGTAGCGGAAGCTCAGGTGCGAGCCCCCGCATGGTGCAACACGACCAGCCGCATCTTGGGGCCCGCAGGTGGCCGGGGCCGGACGATGACTACGGGGACAACAAGCATGGACATGGACGCGGACCGCTATTCCTCGAGCGCGACGATGGCGCTGGACCGGGTGAGCACCTTGTCCGCGCCGCAGCGCACCACCAGGTCGACCCGGACCTGCGGGGCGTCGAGCTTCTCCGTGACGGTGCCCTCCACGACGATCTCCACCCCGTCGCTGTCGTAGGGCACGACGACCGGACGGGCGAAGCGACAACCGCAGGAGACGACCGCACCGGGGTCGACCGACCAGTGAGTCACCACCCGCATCGCGATCCCCATGGTGAGCATTCCGTGCGCGATCACGTCGGACAGCCCGGCGTCGTGCGCGGCCCGCTCGTCCCAATGGATGGTGTTGAGATCACCGGAGGCGGCTGCGTAGCGGACCAGGTCGGCGCGGCGCAGGGTCTGCTTGTGCGCAGGCAGCGCCGTGCCCGGTTCGACGTCGCGGTAGCGCGAGCGGGGAATCATGTCTGCTCCGGTTCGGTGTAGACCATCACGCTGGTCGCGGTGCACACGTGTTCGCCATCGGTGGTCCGCACCTCGGTGTGCAGGGTGAGCACATGGCGGCCGTCGATCTCCCGGCCCTCGACGTCCGGGGTCACCACCAGCCGGTCGGTGGCCCGCACCGGGCGGGTGTAGGTGAATCGCTGGTCGCGGTGCAGGATGTGGGCCAGGTCGAGATCCCCGCCGAAGGCGTCGGCGGCGGCCTGTGCGTCGGCCCGCATTGTCAGCAGCACCACGAAGGTGGGCGGCGCGATCACGTCGGGATGGCCGTACGCCCCCGCCGCCGCCGGATCGCGGTAGGCCGGATCGTCATCACCGAGGGCCCGCGCGAATTCGCGGATCTTTTCCCGGCTTACCTCATACGGGTCCGACAGCGGGGCGAGCCGGCTGGTGAAGGTGGACTCCACTTGCATGGCCATCTCCTCTCTACTACCTGGTCGCTTTGACGCTAGAGGCAAAGCCGGCCGGCCACTCTTCGCCTTTGGAAGCAGGAGGGATGCCTTTGGATACCTCCACTACCCACTTCGGTGCGGCAGGTACTACTTCGAGTGCACTTCAGTTGTCCGGCGGACGCCGGGGTTGCTACACCCATGGTGGGGGCAGCGGAGAGGGCGTCATCCGAATCGGTCTCATTGCCAATGCCGTTTCCGACGATCTGGAGACCTGAGACATGATCCATTACCACGTGCTCGGCCCGCTGGAATCGCGTGCGGGAATAAGGGTCTACGCACCGCGTGGCCCGAAGATCGGGAAAGTGCTCGCCCTGCTCCTGTTGCGGGCCAATCAGGTGGTCAGCGTCCGCGCGCTGGCCGATGAGCTGTGGGACCAACGCCCGCCGCCCAGCGCGATCAGCACCATCCGCACCCACGTCTATCACCTGCGCAAGGCGCTGGAGGCAGCGCCGATCGCACCGGTGCAGTTGATGACCGAGCCGACCGGATACCGCTTGGTCCTCGAACCAGAGCAGCTCGACGCCGAAGTGTTCGCCCGGACCGTCGACCGTGGCCGGGCGCTGCTCGGGCGGGGTGACGCCACCGAGGCGGCGAGCGTGCTGCGTGCTGCGCTGGACATGTGGCGCGGCCCGGCACTGGCCAATCTGGACCCGGGGCCGGTGTTGATCCGGCACGTGGAGTACCTGGAGGAAAGCCGGATCGGCGCGCTCGAACTGCGCATCGAGGCCGATCTACAGCTGGGGAGGCACCGCCACCTGGTCGCGGAATTGCGCGGTCTGGTGGCGGAGCACCCCTTGCACGAGTGGTTCTACGCCCGGCTGATCGACGCGCTGCACCGCAGTGGCCGGCGCGGTGAAGCCTTGCAGGTGTTCCTCGACCTGCGGGGTGTACTGGATCGGGAACTCGGTCTGGAACCCTCGGCGGACCTGCAGCGGTTGCAGCAGGAGGTGCTCACCTCGGGCGCTCGGGGTGGTGTACGAGCCGTCTCCTGACGGGGGTGGCTCTGGAGGGGTACTGGACCTCTGTCATCGTCACCCCACCCGGTTGCGCACCACCAGAGCGCCGACGTTGCCGTCCTCACCCACCGAGGTCAGCAGGCCGATCCGGTCGGCAGAATGCTGCCCGGTCCTGCTCTGCCACAAGGCGAACAACCCGGCCAGCTGCATGGCACCACTTGCGCTGTAGCACTGCCCCAGCGCATCCGAGACGTCGACCAGGCTCGGCAGCGCACCGAACACGGTGGTCAGCGCCCGGGTCTCCATCTGGGCCAGGCTGGGATGGCGCGCCGCACCGACCGCCACCACATCCACGTCCACCGGCTGCACCTCGCTGCGCTGCAGCGCCCGCACGATGCAGGTCGCCAGCCCGTTGGAGATCCCGGATGCCACCGGGGCACCGAAATACCCCACCTCGCAGCCGAGTAGATCAGCCAGCGGTGGTGCACCATCGGGCAGGGCATTTTCCACGACGAACACCGCCGCGCCCTCCCCCAGCGGGTTATCAGCCGGTCGTATCCCGGTCCGGTACCAGGCCCAGGACGTCCGGGCGGTGACCTCCTCGACCGCACCCACCAGCAGCCGGGTCGCCCGTCCCTGGAGCAGCGCGATCCGCGCGTACCGGACGGCGAGCAGGCTGGAGAGCTGCCCCCCGGACAGTGCCGCGTTGACGCCGAGCAGCGAGTTACGCATCGCGATCTGCCCTGAGCAGGTGTTCATCACCGTGTTCGGGAAGAACCCTGGGTTGACCATGTAGGGCTTCTCGTTCACCAGCGTGTCCCGCCCGATGTCGGTCGCGGTGGTGATGCTGCCGGTGGTGGTGCCGATCACCACGCCCGTTGTCACGCGTTCGGCATCGGCGATGCCGCCGGGCAGCCCTTCGATCGCCTGGCGGGCCGCCACCAGGCCCAGCCGGGTCAGACGATCCAGGTTACGGATGCCTTTGCGGCCGAGGTGCTCGGCGACATCGAACGGCGCGACGGTGCGCAGGGCCTGTGGCGGATACTCATCTCCGGTGTCGGTGACCGCATCGGTATGCGGCGTCGCCCGCCCGGCGAGCACTGCGCCGAGCGGACCGAGCCCGAACCCTGCCGTGGACACCACCCCGCAGGCCGTCACGGCCAACGGCGCGACGTCGGTTGCCACTGTGACGTCGGGTACCGCTGTGACGTCGGGTACCGCTGCGGTCATGACGCCCTCCCGAAGATGGTGATCGCGTTGTTCCCGCCGAAGGCGAACCCGTGGTTCTGGACAACGTGCAGGTCAGCGCGGCGGGCCCGGCCGGGGACGCAGTCCACGCCCGGTCCCAGTGCCGGATCGAGTTGCTGCACCGTGGCGGTCGGCGGGAGGAAACCGTCCCGCAGCGCCCGGCAGCAGGCCGCGGCACCGAAGCCGCTCGCTGCCCCCATCGTGTGGCCGATCATGGACTTCACCGAGCTGATCGGTGGTAGCCGCGTGCCGAAGACCTGCCGGATCGCTGCGACCTCGGTGAGGTCGTTGGTCGGCGTCCCGGTGCCGTGTGCACAGATGTAGTCGATCTGATCCGGCGTCACCCCGGCGCATTGCTGGGCCAGCCGGATACAGGCTGCGATGCTGTCCGCATCTGGGTTGACCATATGGTTGGCGTCACAGTTGGCGCCGTAGCCGAGCAGCTCGGCATAGATCCGCGCGCCGCGCGCCTCTGCTTGGTCGTAGGGTTCGAGCAGCAGCGCCACGCCGCCTTCGCCGGTGAGGATGCCGGTCCGGTTCACGTCGAAAGGCCGGCACACCTCCGCCGCCAACGCCCCGAGCTGCAAGAACCCGGCATGGGTTGACCGGTTGACCGTATCCGCTCCACCCGCGATCATGAAGTCGGCCTCGCCGGAGATCAGCAGGTCAAACGCATAGCCCAGGGCGAAGTTGCTCGCCGAGCAGGCCGTCGGCACGGTCTGGGCATCACCGGTGATCCGCAGTTCATGGTTCACCGCAGCGGCGATCTGGCTGGCTGGCACCTGCCGGACCAGATCCGGCTCGATGCTCTTCCAGCCATCGGCGAGCCACTGGCCGGTGAGCCGCTGGATGATCGGCATCTCCCCACCAGTGGTGCCGATGATCGAGCCGGCCCGTGACCGGGACAGCAGGTCGGGATCGAGATCCGCGTCCTGAACCGCAAGCCGGGCTGCGGACGCGGCGAACACCGCGCTGGGCCCCCACCGGTCGGGCCGCACATGCCGCAGCACGGTGGCCGGGTCGAAGTCGCGGATCTCGCAGGCCATGGTGTGCGGGAAACCGGTGGTGTCGAAGCTCGTGATCTCCGAGGCGCCGATTCGTCCGGCCTGGACACCTTCGGTGAACGCATCGATGCCGATACCGATGCAGCTCACCGTGCCCAGGCCGGTGACGGCGACGCGCTGACCCGGATCAGGCACTCAGCACCTCCGGGCTGCGGTACGCGCCGACCAGGTCGAACACGTTTTCCAGGGTCTCCATCTTCGCCAGTTCGGTCTTCGGGATCACGATGCCGGCCTCCTTCTCGATCCGGGCCAACACCGTGATCAGGGACAGCGAATCTGCGTCGTAGTCGTCCACGAAGTGACCGGTGAGCGTGAACGCTTCCTGGTTGACCTCGAGTTCCTGGGCGATGATCCCGACCACCTGCTGCAGTACAGGATCATTGGTCAACGCGAACGTGCTCATATTGTTCGTTCTCCCTCCGGCCGATCGCCTCGATGGCGCCCGTACCTGTGATCTACCTCATAGTTTTTTATAGCGAATCCACTGGCTGTGGTCCCGTTGCTTCGCGGTGTTCGCGAACTCAGTTGAGATTAGAGAGCGGCTTGATTTATCGGCAAGGGTTAAACCACAAGGGTGTACCGCATACTACTCATTTGGTTGTAGTCGGAATTTACTTCAATGCATCCTCGATGACAGCTTCATACCCTTTCTATGGTGCAGTGCAATGGTATGCGAAACCGAAGCCACTGAATGTTCATGGTGATCGCCAGCCCATCCGTGAAGATTGGAGATCAGCAATGACAGTCAATGCCGTCTGGACCGACTTCGGCGGTGTCCTGACCCCACCGATCAGCTACACCATGTCGCGGTTCTGCGCCACACATGGCCTGGACCCCGCCCTGGCTGGCAAGGCCGCCTGGAAAGTTGCCCAGCGCTACGGCACCGACGACATCATGCTGCCGCTGGATACCCCGCTGGTCACCGAGCGGGAATGGCTGCGGCAGATCAGCGAGGAACTGGCCACCTTCGGCGTGGAAGTGCAGCTGACCACCATGGTGGACGCGTGGTTCGACGGTCGGGAGACCAATCATGCCTGGCTGGAGCAGCTGCGCGCGATCCGCCGCCGCGGTCTTTTCGTCGGCATGCTGTCGAACATGGTCCCCGCCTGGGACTTGCACTGGCGGCGAATGGTGGACCCGGCCACTGCCTTCGACGACGTGGTGCTCTCCTTCGAGGTGGGCCACCGCAAGCCGAACCGGGAGATCTTCGAGATCGCTGCGCGGCGGGCGGGTACCCGGCCCGAGGAGAACGTCTTCGTCGACGACCTGGCCGCGAACTGCGCGGGCGCCCGAGCAGCCGGCTGGCAGGCCATCCACTTCACCGATACGACCGACGCGATCGCCCGGCTGGACGACGTGCTGCCCCTCGGCCGGCAATTCATCTGATCATCTGAGCAGAACGGGAGTACTGATATGGCGCGTTCGGTACTGGTCACCGGGGGGAACCGCGGAATTGGGTTGGCCATCGCCACGGCGTTTGCGGAGGCGGGCGACAAGGTTGCCATCACTTACCGCAGCGGCGAGCCGCCGGCAGGTCTCTTCGGCGTCCGGTGTGATGTGACCGACTCTGCATCCGTGCGGCGGGCGGTCGAGGAGGTGGCCGCACAGCAGGGCGCGGTCGAGGTCTTGGTCTCCAACGCGGGGATCACCAAGGACAACCTGTTCATCGCCATGGACGAACAGGAGTTCGCCGACGTCGTGGACACCAACTTCATGGGGTCGGTGCGGGTCACCAGGGCGGTGGTGCCGGATATGGTCCGCCTCCGCCGGGGCCGGATCATCTTCGTCGGCTCCGTGGTCGGGATGTGGGGCGGCCCGGGAATCACGAACTACGCGGCGTCCAAATCGGCCCTCATCGGCTTTGCCCGCTCGCTGGCCTGGGAGCTCGGCAAGCGCAACATCACGGTCAACGTGGTCGCGCCCGGCGTGATCGAGACCGAGCTCATCGAACATGTGGACGACAAGGCCCGTGCGCACATCATGGGCAATACCGCGATGCGCAGGCCCGGTAGGCTGGCGGAGGTACCCCCGGCCGTGCAGTTCCTCGCCAGCGACGGCGCCAGCTACGTGACCGGCGCGCTGCTCCCGGTCAGCGGTGGCGCCGCGATGGGCCACTGAGGTTCGGCAGTCCGAGGTTCCGGCCCAAATGACAGCATTCCGGCCGATCACCTGACCATGCCTTTTAATGGCCATACTTCTTAAGAACGCCGGGCTTCTTAAGAAGAATGTTGACTACCCTTTTTTGGCTCCCGTTTCACGAAGCTTTAACCTGGTGATGCGATCGTCTTGACCGGTGAAACACGCGCGGTAAACATGCGAATTTTCATACAGCCCAGGGAATGGAGTCGAGACGATGGTCAGCGCGGAGAAGGTCGACGAGAACCTCGGCCGGGGCGGCCAAGTTGACCATGGCATGCCTGGCTTCCTACGGACGGTGGACCGGCGGATGGTGCACCGTGCCGCTGTGTCGGAGGTCTTCCTCACCGACGTCCGGCAGACCGGAGAAGGCATGCTGCTCGCCGAGGCCCAGCTCCCGCTCACCCACGGGTACTACAGCGACCATGTGCAGGATCCAGCCACCTTCGATCCGCTGCTGTTGTTGGAGGCCGCTCGGCAGGCGAGCATCTACGGGGCACACCTGCTGGTGGGCATCCCGCCACGTACGGCCATGATCGTCGAGAGATTCTCCCTGCAACTGGCGGAGCTGGGCGTACTGCGGATCGGCCACCGCCCGGGGGAGCTCCGGCTCAATAGCGCCTTTGAGGTACTGAAGTGGCGTGGAGCCCGACCGCGCAATGGCCGGGCGACCCAGCGACTGTTTCTCGGTGACGAGCTCATCGGCGATCATCAGATGGACGTGATGCTGCTGAGTCCTTCGGAACATGACGCTCTGCGCCAGGCGCAACGGTCAGGGCCGGCCCTCTCGACGGCTGATATGGCCGACCTGCCCCACCCCGCGCAGGTAGCGGAGCACCTGGTCGGCCGGGTGCACCCGATGAATGTCGTGCTGGCCGATGCGCGCCGCGTCGGCCACGGCCACTCGGCCCTGGTGTCCCCCAGGTTCGGCAACCGCGCGCTGTTCGACCATGAGTACGACCACCTGCCTGCGCTGATCCTCACCGAGGCGGCCCGCCAGCTGGTCCTGTTGGTGGCGGCAGGGGGTCCCGCCGGTGGGCCGATGGTAGCCGGGATCGACGCCCGGTTCTTCCGTTTCGCAGAACTCGATGCGCCCCTCATCGCGACCACGGCAGCTGCTGGCCTGCCGGGTGACCGGATGCGGGTGCCAGTGGTGTTCACCCAGATGTCCACCCGGATCGCGGAGGTTACGGTGACGCTGATTCCCTAGCAAGACGGCCGTCCGGATGTCCGCTGAAATGGTTAAGGCATGCCGGGAACTCCCGGCATGCCTTAACCGAGATCGTGGACGAGGACTTCGAAGAAGTGCTTGGCGGCGGTGGAGAGGTAGCTGTCCTAGGGCGCCCACGCATCGTGCACCACCACACCGCGCAACCGGCTAAGGACGCCAGCGTCGTCGATGCCCTCGCGACCGCGCCTGCGGTGGCTCCGTTAGGTCGGCCCCGCAGCCGGTGCACGAACCCGGCTCGTGCCGCAGCCGCTCGTTCGGCTCAGCCACCAGCGCCGATGTCGCACCCGGATGCCCTCCCGGCTTCTTCGCTCTTCCGACGCAGCGACGTCGGAGCCGGCTTGACAAACGGCGAATCCTACGACGGCGGCTTCGACGAATTCCGGCTGTTCTGCCCCGACTGCCGCTTCAGATCGACAACCTCGGCCCGCAGCGCCTTTACCATCGCCTGCAGGTCCGACACCATCCCCCGAAGCGCCACGTTCTCCGCGACAAGCTCTTCATAGGACGGACATCGATCTTCAGGCACCACGGCATGATCGTCGAACCAAACCGGAAGATCAACTCACCACGCCGTCAGACACACCTGACCAGTTATCAGAGATCCATCTTCCTTACCGGATGACCCCTCAGATTCGGACGGCTTCGCCTCCCGAACGTGACACGCGCTGCTGCGGCTCTGCTTGCTCCTCGGCGATGCCCCAGCGCTGCCACCACCGGGCCATCGGCGCGGGGGCCCACCAGGCCCATTTACCGAGCAACCGCATCGTCGACGGCACGAGGATGCCGCGGACCAGGGTCGCGTCCACCACCACGGCAATGACCAGCCCCACACCCATCATCATCATGAAGGTGATGCTGGAGAGCATGAATCCGCCGACGACGACCACTAGCAGCAGTGCCGCGCTGCTGATGATCCGGGCGGATTGCTGTACGCCCACCGCCACCGACTCGATCGGATCACCGGTGGCCCGGTACTGCTCCCGGATCCGGGAAAGGGTGAACACCTGATAGTCCATCGCCAGTCCGAAGGCGATCACCAGGATCAGCATCGGCATGTTCGCGTCCATGAACCCGGCCGGGATGAAGCCGAAGAACCCGGACAGGAAACCGTGCTGGAAAATCAGCGCGATCGTCCCGAACGCCGCGGCCAGTGACAATGCGTTGAGCAGGAGAGACTGCAGCGGGATCACGATCGAGCCGAACGCCAGGAACAACACAACGAACGTGACGAGCATCACGTAGAGGGCGAGCCACGGCAGCCGATCGTCGAGCATGGACAGCATATCCACCAGCGATACCGGGTAGTTGGTGAACAGCGCCGTCGCCCCGTCCGGCGGCGTCTCGGCCCTGATCCCGGTCACCATGGCCTGGGCCTCGTCGGACTGCGGGTCCATCGAGTAGCCGAGGGTGAGGCGGGCCAGGTTGGCGTCGGTGGCGGTAAGTGCCGCGCTGTCCACGCCGGCCACCCGATCCAGCCGCTCGGCGAACCCTTCCAGTGCGGCGATGGACGCCGGGCTGTCGGCCGGCCCCGGCATCTCGATGACAGCGGTGACGACCGATGTGGGATCGCGGACGAACTCCGTGTCAAGTTGGTCATCGACCACCCGGCTGTCCACGCCGGCCGGCAGCACCCAATCCGACGGGCGGCCCCACTGCGCGCTGAGCAGCGTCGATCCTAAGGCAAGCAATATGATCGAGAGCCCTACCGTGACGGCCACCGGGCGGCGCATGATGACGTGCGCGGTCTTGTACCATCGGCCCTCCTGGATCGGGATGGTCTCCGCATCACGGCGCCCGAAGCGCGGCAGCGGCATCCGTAGGGAGTTGATCCGGTGCCCGGCGATCCGCAATAGCGCAGGCAGCAGTAGCAATCCGCTCAACACCGCGAAGAGCACTACGCTGACGCTGGCATAGGCCATCGAGATCAGGAACCGGGACGGGAAGATCAGCAGGCCGAGAAATGTGACGGCGACCGCCAGGCCGGAGAACGTCACGGTGCGCCCGGCGGCGCCCATGGTGCGCTCCACCGCGAGGTCCACCGAGCGTCCTGCGGCCAGCTCTTCCCGGAACCGGTTGACGACGATGAGCGCATAGTCGATCGCCAGGCCCAGGCCGAGCAACGTCACGATGTTGATCGCGAAGGTCGAGAGGTCGGCGAACATGCCGATGACCCGGAGCACTCCCAGTGACCCGACGGCCACCACTACGCCGACGATCAGTGGCAGGCTCGCCGCGATGACGCTGCGGAAGATGATGATCAGCAGGACCAGCAGGATCGGGATGGACACCAGCTCCGCACGCAGCAAGTCCTGCGCGGTGCGCTCGTTGACCTGATCATTCACCGGAATCAGGCCGCCGTAGCGGACCTCGAAGCCGTCGACGCCGAGCCGGTCCTTGATGCTCTCCTGATAGGTCGTGACGTTCTCGCCCTCGATGTCACTGGCCAGTTGCATCGCGATGTAGGTGGAGCGCCGGTCCGCCGAGACATAGTCCGGAGATCCGGTGGTCCAGAACGTCTCTATCCACTCCACCGACTCACCCGGTACCCGGCCGGCCGCTTCGGTGACCGCGGCCTCGAAGGCCGGGTCGTCGACTGTGCGGTTGTCACTGGTGAACATCACCACCACATCGGCGACATTGCGGCCCAGCGGACCGGTGAGGATCTCGTTGGCGCGGGCGGACTCGCTGTACGGGTCGTCGAATCCGGCACCACCGGCGAGCTGCCCGAACGTGCCCGACCCCCAGAACCCACCGAACACCACGAACAGGAGCGTGCCGGCGACGATCCAGTGTCGGTGCCGGATGGCGAATCTTCCGAAACCGGCAAACATTAGCTTTCCCCATCTCGCCTAATAATTTTATAGCGGGACTCATCGCTATCGGTACTGAGGCTATCCATAAATTCGGAGGTCGGCAAGGATCCTCAGAACAGGGCCAGTACCCGGACGGGTGCGCCGAACCCGCCGCGCAGCTTCGGAGCGCCCACGACCATCGTCGCCCCACGGTCGGGCACCTGGTCGAGATTGGCCAGGCACTCCAGGCCGTAGCGTCCTGTGGTCAGCAGCATCCGGTGGACCAGCGGAAACAGCCGGGTGCTGACGTCGAGGCTGATGGTGTCGGTGCCGAAGCCCACGATGTCGCGCTGGGTCAGCAGGAAGTCGGCCGCCTCCGGGCTGATACCGGGGAAGCTCAGGGTGCCTGCGGCGGTGTCGAGGTTGAGGAACGCGTTCGGCACGTTCACCCGGTGGTACCAGCCGGCATCGGAGGCGATGAAGGCCCGGCGGGGAATCCGGCCGTTGCGCCGCTCCCACTCGCGGATGTCCGTAACGGTCAGTTCGGTGGTGAAGTCTCGCTCCACGCGCTCGGCGATCCGCATCACGCACAGCGGGGCCACGAAGTTCTCCACCGGCAACTCGTCGACGGTGAGATGGCCGTTCTGGGCGTGCGCGGGTACGTCGATATGGGTGCCGGTGTGCTCGTTGAACCGCCACTCCGCGGTGTTGAACCCATGCTGATCGAGGAACCGCACCTGCTGTACCTCAGGGCGGCGGACGAAGAACTCGAACACCGGAAAGTCCGGGCTCAGCGTATGGGTGAGGTCGGTGATTCGCCGGTAGCTGAGGTGATTGCGCAGGTCCGTGGCCGTGGGGGCGGCACTGGCGGTACCCGCCAGCGTTACGGTGCCTGCCACCCCGAGCGCGGCCCCGAGCGCGGCCCGCAGCGCATGGCGCCGATTCGTCCTCGGCGCCACGGTCTCGGACGTGACCGGGACGGTGGTGGGTGCCGCTTGCGCGGCCGGTGCGGGGTGCCCGCATAGCGGGTCGTCATCGGGTGGCGCGCCATCCAATGCGGCCAGGACCGTCTGCGGTGAGCACATCTGAGGGCAGCTCCTGTTCGGTCGTGGTCGGGGCGCCTCAGGCGGGCAGCATCCCGTGATCGCGGTACCAGGCGGCGGTGTCGGGCAGGGTTCGTTCCAGGTCGCGGAAGGTGATTCCGAGTTCGTCGGTGGCCCGCGCGGAGGACACGTGGCGCTTGTTCCCCTCCATCAAGGCGCGCACCCCCTGCCTGGTCGCGGTGGGTGTCCGGCCACGCAACCGGTCGCGCAGTTCGAGCAGGCCGGCCGCGCTCAGCGCCACCCTCGGCGGCACTGCGCGCGGTGTTCGCACCCCCACCTCGCGGGCGATACCCGCGCAGATCTCCGGCAGTGTCCGGCGCGGACCGGCCACTACGTACCGCCCGGAACCACCGTCGGCGGCCCGCACGCAGGCCACCGCCACATCGCGGGCGTCCACGACGTGGTTGCCCGCGTCGGGCACTGCGGGCAGTTCCCCGCCCGCCACCGCGAGGAACAGCCGGCCCGCGGAGGTCGGCCCGGCATCCCCGGGGCCCCACATCCACCCCGGCAGCACGATGGACACCCGCAGCCCGCGGCGCTCGGCGAACTCGGCGACCAGCTGTTCTGAGGCGATCTTGCTGAGGTAGTACCGGTTCCGGGTGACACTGAGGTCCAGCGGGCGAGATTCGTCAGCGGGCCGGCTTGCCGGTGCCGCGCCGAGCGCCCCGATGGAGCTGATGTGCACCACGGCGCTGACCCCGGTGTCGGCCGCGGCCTGCAGCAGCAGCCCGATCGAGTCCACATTGGTGCGTCGCAGCAGCGCGGGGTCGTGGCCGGGCTGGTAGTACTCCCGGAAGTAGGCGGCGGTATGCAGGATCGCGTCCGCCCCGGCGAACTCGGCCGCGAAGCCGGCCACATCGGTCACGTCGCCACGGACCAGCCGGGCCTCGGGCGGGAGCAACCGGCGGGCCCTCTCGACGTCCCGTACCACCGCGATGACCTCGCTGCCCGCGGCCAGCAGTTCGCGCACAATATTGCCGCCCAGCAGTCCGCTCGCCCCGGTGACGACGGCCTTGCTTATCATGATCCAACTCCTACGGATTCACGCGGCGGGAGCGCCGCCGCTGGCGCGGTATCGCTGAGGCCGAAGCGCTGCTGGAAACGGCGTAGCCCCGGCGGGGTCCACCAGGTCGCCGGGCCGGTGATGGCCATCACCGCAGGCACCAGCAGGCAGCGCACGACAGTCGCGTCCACCAGCACCGCGAGCCCCACCCCCAACCCGAACATCTTGATGTTCGTGATGTCCGAGCTGCCCATCGCGAACATGACTATGGCCAGAATGAGCGCTGCCGCGGTGACGAGTCCGCCGGTGCGTTGCAGGCCGAATGCGATGGCGCTGCGGTGATCTCTGCCCCGGTCGTACTCCTCCTTCATCCGGGAGAGCACGAACACCCCGTAGTCCATGGACAGCCCGAAGGTCAGGCAGAACATCAGGACCGGCAGGGACAGTTCGATGAATCCCAGGGGAGTGAAGCCCAGCAGCCCGCTCAGGTGGCCCTCCTGGAACACCCAGACCGCGGCACCGAACATCACCGTGAGACTCAGTGCGTTGAGCACCACCGTCTGCACCGGGATCAGCACGCTCCCGGTGCACAGGAAGATCAGCAGCAGGGTGGCCACCATGATGATCCCGAGGGCGAGCCAGAGCCGATCAGAGATGGCGGCCTGCGAGTCGACCAGCGCGGCGGCCGCGCCACCGACCTGCACGTCGAACGGCGCCTGCACGGCTCGGACGGCCTGGACCAGCTGCTGGGCCTGCACCGAAGCTTGATCGATGTCGGATTCCGGCACCACCTGCAGGTAGGTGTAGGCACCGGCAACCCGCTCGTCGTCATCGGGTATCGGGCCCGCCACCTGCCAGCCGTACTGGAACGGCCCCACCGGGGTGAGCACTCCGGATACGCCGTCGATCAGGGAGAGCTGCCGGGCATAGCCGGCCAGCGCCGCCACCTCGCGGTTCGGTGACTGGGCCGCGTCTCCCACGGCCTCGCTGATCACGTTGGTGCCCCCGGCCTGCTCGGCAGCCACCGGATCATGCCGATAGCCCTCGGCGACCACGTCAACCACCCAGTCCGGCAGGTCACCGAAGTTACCGGCCAGTGCCTCGGTGGCGACCCGGGATTCGGCGCCAGGCGGGAGCTGGCGCTCGTCGGGCGCGCCGAACTGAACGCCCAGGAACGGCACGGCCAGCGCAAGCAGGGTAGTGACCGAAAGGGCTGTGATGATCCGGGGCCGGCCGATCACCCAGGTCGCCCACCGGTACCAGCCGGACTCCGAACGGGGCCGTGCCGGCCGGGCTCGCGTTGGCTGAGAAGGCCACCACCGGACGAGGAACCGGCGTAGGTCCAGCGCATCGACCCAAGGGCCGAGCAGCACCAGCGCCGCGGGCACCACGATGAGCACCGCCAGCGCGGCGAAGAACACCACCGCGATGCCGGCATAGGCGAAGGACTGCAGGAAGTAGAGCGGGAAGAGCAGCATCACCGACAACGCCACGGCCACGGTGATCGCGGAGAACAACACGGTTCGCCCGGCGGTACCCAACGTCCGGGTCGCCGCCTCGCGGGGCGTCAGGCCGTTGCGCTGTTCCTCCCGGAACCGCCAGACCACGATCATGGCGTAGTCGATGGCCAGGCCCATGCCCAGTGCCGTGGTGAGGTTCATCGAGAAGATGGACACGTCGGTGAATCGGGACACCACGCTGAGCACGGCGGTGCCGCCCACGATCGCGATCAACCCGACGCCGAGCGGGAGCAGAGCCGCAATCACGCTGCCGAACGCCAGCACCAGGATGAGCAGGATGAGCGGCAGCACCACGAGTTCGGCACTGGCGATGTCCTCGCCGATCATGGTCTGCATCTGATTGCGGACCGCGATCGGGCCGCCCAGCTGTATCGACACCGCGCCCTGCTCGCCGCTCACCTCGGGGGCGACCCGCCGAAAGACCTGGTCAGCGGCGGTGTCCTCACCCGGGATCCGAGCCATGATCAGCGCGGAGCTCTTGTCGTCGGAGGCCAGCGTCGCCTCCCCGTCCGCCCAGTAGGAGCGCACGCCGACAATGCCCTGCTCGGCGGCGAGGCGTTCAGCCAGCTGCTGGCCGGCTGCGGTGACGGCCGCATCGTCGATGCCCACCTCGGAGCTCGCCGGAGTCACCACCAGGACGAGGTTCGGGCGGCTGGCGGGGAACTCCTGGTTCAGCACCGCAGCGGCCCGGGCCGACTCCGACGCCGGGTCCTCGGTGCCGCCGTTGAGCAACCGCTCGGCGACGCCACCGCCCAGCACGACCAGCACGACCACGGCCAGCAGCGTCGATGCCAGCACCAGCCGCGGCCGGGCGATGAGCCTGGTCAGCACAGTGAACACGAAGCTCATCCCTCCCACTGCGCGATGTGCCCGGCGGTAGCGACGGGCGGGTCAGGTGGCGCCGGCTGTAGGTCGTACAGCAAGGTTCCGGTATCGAGGCCGGTGGTGGCATCAGCGACGTAGCCGTCCGGGCGGACCAGGACCAGCGCGCATCCCCGCAACGGGCCGACCGGTGCGTAGCCGTCCGGCGCGATAACGGCGGGGAGGTCACCCACCTGATCGGCGATGGCCTGCTCGACCAGAATGTGCACGGCCAGCCGGTCGACGAGGGGTTCGGTGGCGCGGACCACCTCACGGGCCCGATCTACCGCACCCTCGCTGGTGCCGGGCAGCACGAGCAGTACGTGCCGGGGGTTGGAGAGCAGTTCGCGCAATGTCAGCGGCGCTCTCCCCGCAGCTGGCGCAGTGCCCGCCACCGGAATCAGATTCACCTCGGGCAGACCGATGCCGAGTGCGCGCCGTCCACCCCGTTTGCCAACCGCCGGGCTACGCTGGTAATTGAGATCGTTCTGCGCCATAGCCAGCACCACCCGCTGTTTCAGCACGTCCGAGCGGCCCAGCTTGGTGAGCACCGCGTCCCGGATCCGTCTGCCCAGCCAGGAGCGCACGCCCCACAGCCGTGTCTGCTTGTCCGCAGCCGCCATCACCTGCTCGGCCACCGGGGCCCGCTCGGCCGGGTAGCTGTCCAGCAGTCGGTCCCTGCCCGCGCAGCCCCGCAGCACGAGGGCGAGCTTCCACGCCAGGTTGGCGCCGTCCTGAATCCCGGTGTTCATGCCTTGCCCACCCGCCGGGCTGTGGATGTGGGCCGCGTCGCCGGCCAGCAGGCACCGGCCGGAGCGGTAGGTCGAGGCTTTGCGCAGGTGCACCGGGAACCGGGTACTCCAGCGGAGCTCCCCGATCGCCAGTGGGTAGGGCAGCCGCTCATCGACGAGTTGCTGGAGCTGTTCGCGGGTCGGAGCCGCCGCGGGCTCGTCGGTGACCTCGGACCCGCCGCGTCGGCTGTCCTCGGCGAACACCCGCAGGCCACCGTCCGGCAGCGGGACCACCACGACCACACCATCGCGGTGCAGGTGGTAGTGCACCTCGTCGCGCGGGACGTAGCCGTTGATCTCCCCATCACCGAGGATGTAGCTGCGCGGATAGGTGCTGCCGAGAAATTCGATACCGGCCAGTTCCCGCACCCGGCTGTTCGCGCCGTCACAGCCGACCACCCAGCTCGCGGTCAGTCGCTCGACCCCGCCCGGCCCCGCCAGCTGCACCTCGGCCAGGTTGCCGCGGTCCTGCAGGTCGACCAGTTCGGTCTGCCATTCGACCGCCCCATCGAGCTCGGTCAGCCGCGCGGTCATGATCCGCTCCACCTCGGGCTGGGGCTCGCAGACCGGTACCGGACCACCGTCGATGCCGAAACGCACCGTGGCCAGCAGCCGATCATCCGACCAGTACCGCGAGGCCGCCAGCCGCAGGCCGGCGTCGACCACCTGGTCCGCGCCGCCGTGCCGGGCGAGCACATCGAGCGCGCCGGGCCATACCGTCAAGGCTCGCGCCTGGTGTGCCGGGCGGTCCGCCGCGCGGTCCACGATGCGGCACTGGATTCCTTGCCTGCGCAGCTCGCAGGCCACGGCAAGCCCGGTGGGCCCGGCGCCGACCACGAGAACCGGGATATGCGCGTCCACCGTGCACCCTCTTCCGGTCGATGGCGATCAAGTAACCACCACGCTGGCAGGAGCCGATCAAAAGAAGAGCGAAGACCCGACGAACTGAGCGGGCCTTCGAGGAGCAGGGCTTCCGTATGCGCTCTGTCAACAGTCCGGGTCGACACGGTGGATAGTATAACTACCGATAGCGGATCGTAGGGCTATCGATAGTTCTTGTAACGTTGATGTTACCCTCATCGGGTATGAGCAATTCGATACCATCACTACCCATTGAGGTCTTCATGCGGATGGCGGAGTTGAGCGACCGGACCGGGGTACCGGTCCCGACGATCAAGTACTACATGCGCGAGGGGCTGCTCTCCCCCGGCGAGCGGACGAGCCCGAACCAGGCTCGTTACGACGAGGGGCATATCCGCCGCCTCAAGCTGATCCGTGCCCTGGTCGACATCGGCGGGCTGTCCATCGCGGCTACCCGTGCTGTTCTAGCGCGGCTGGACTCCCCGGACGTGGGTGCCCTGGAGACGCTCGGCCAGGTGCAGTACTCGCTGAGCCCCGCCCGGGAGCACGTTGAGGACGAGGCGTGGCGGGCGGCTGGCGATGAGGTGGATCGACTGCTCACCCGGTACGGGTGGAAGGTGTGTGCCACCAATCCTGCCTGGGCGGCGTTGATCGAGGTCATCGCCGTGCTGCACCGCCTAGGGCAGCAGGACTTCCTGGGCCTGCTGGACAACTACGCGACCGCCGCCCGCACGGTGGCCGACGCCGACGTCGAACTGGTCAGTGCCCGGGAGTTGCTGGAGGACCGAGCGGAGGGCGTTGTGGTGGCCGCCGTGCTGGGCGATGCGGTGCTTGCGTCGCTGCGTCGGCTGGCCCAGGAAGACCTGATCGTACGGCGACTCAGCACCAACGGCGACAACCCGCCGGCCTGATCGGGAGGAGGTTTGGCGCAGCTCCCCTGGCCACTCAGACAGGCGCGGGGTCCTGCACGCGGACGGCGAGCAGGGCGACGTCGTCGTAGGGCGGGGCGCCCTTGAGCAGTTCGTCGCACAGCCGATTCAGCGGTATCCCGGCCAGCACGGTGGCCACCCCGACGACGTCGTCGTCGGGGTGGCC
>JBOHHD010000603.1:0-26754 GCA_050700515.1 Pseudonocardiaceae bacterium | reverse complement strand
CTCGGGCTTCGGGTGAACCGAACCCGCTCGGCGTTGATCATCGTGGCGGTCGCGCTGGCTGCCGTGGCCGCATCGAGCGCCGGTCCGATCGTGTTCGTCGCGCTGGCGGTGCCACAGATCTGCCAACGCCTGGTCGGTGCCGCCCGACCGCCGCTGCTGACCTCGGCGATCTACGGTGCGCTACTCACCGTGACCGCAGACCTCATCGCGCGCACCGTACTCGGCACCGAGCTGCCGGTCGGTGTCGTCACTGCAGTTCTCGGCGCCCCTTACCTGTTGTACCTGCTCGTCCGTCGCAATCGGAAGGTATCCACCGCATGACTGACCGGATCCGGCTGCAGGCCCGCGACCTGCAGTTGGCTTATGACGACAACATCGTGGTCGACGGGCTGGACCTCGACGTGCTCGATGGCACCGTGAGCGCCGTGATCGGTCCGAACGGCTGTGGCAAGTCGACCATGCTACGAGCGCTGGCCCGGCTACTGCCCGCCAAGCGAGGCCACGTACTGCTCGACGGCAAGCGGATCGACAAGCTGCCCACCCGGGAAGTCGCGAAGGTTCTGGGCGTGCTGCCGCAAGCCCCGATCGCCCCGGAGGGCCTCACCGTCGCCGATCTGATCGCCCGCGGCAGGCACCCGCACCAGGCCTGGTATCGGCAGTGGTCCTCCGACGACGAGGCCGCGGTCGCTGAGGCGCTGGGCTGGACCGGGCTGACCGAGCTCGCCGAGCGGACCGTCGACGAGTTGTCCGGCGGTCAACGGCAGCGAGCATGGATCTCCATGGCGCTGGCTCAGGGCACCGACCTGCTACTGCTCGACGAGCCCACCACGTTCCTCGACCTAGCCCACCAGGTCGACGTGCTCGACCTCGTGGAGCGGCTGCACATCGAGGCCGGGCGCACCGTGGTGATGGTGCTACACGACCTCAACATGGCCGCCCGCTACGCGCAACGGCTGATCGCGATGCGCGCCGGACGGATCATCGCCGCCGGCACCCCGTGCGAGGTGCTCACCGAGCAACTGCTGCGTGAGGTGTTCGAGCTCGACGCCCACATACTCACCGACCCGATCGCGGGCACCCCGCTGGTCGTGCCCGTCGGCCGCCGCAACCGCCGGCCGGTCGTCACCGATGTCCCCCTCATCACCGTCCCCGGCCGATAACCCGAAGGAGCCCCGCTATGCGTCCGCTGCTGCGCAGTCCAACGGTACCGAGCAGCCGGGGAAAGAAAAACAGATCAGCCCGTCTCCGGCCCGGGTGAGCACCCCCTGGTCAGCGCCCGCGAGCCGCGTGAAGGCGCCGACTTAAGGACATCGGAGGCTACGGAAAGGAACACCGCCATGCCCTCATTCACTGGTATCGCCACGCCGTACGGCGGCCTCCCCCGCCGCCGATTCCGGGCCGGCACGGCCGGCACCCGAGAAGGACGGGATCTTTCTTGGTCGGCTCGGGAAGGTCAAGACATGCCCGGACTGATTGCAACAATGCTCGCCCGTACCGGTGCCGTGCTGCTCGCCGCGCTACTGGTCACGACCGGCTGCACCCGGCCGGGCACCGAACCCGCCGAGGAGCCCGCCACCGGATCGAGTAGGGCGTTTCCCCGCACCGTCACGCACGTGATGGGCAGTACCGAGATCCCCGCCGAGCCGATCCGCATCGTGGCGCTCGATCAGACCTTCGTCGACGCCGCGCTGACCCTCGACACGGCGGTGGTGGGCTTCACAGACATCCCCAGTCGAACCGGCGGACCACCGCCCTACCTCGCCGAACCCCTCGCCCGGCTGGCCCCGGACGCCCGCTCGGTGGGTGACCTGATCAACCCCAGTCTGGAACAGATCGCCGCACTGGAACCGGATCTGATCATCTCGGCAAAGGTCCGCCACGAGGCGATCTACGACGAGCTGAGCCGGATCGCGCCCACCGTCTTCAGCGAGACCACCGGACCCACCTGGAAGGACAACCTCCGACTGCTCGCCGAGGCGACCGGCAAGGAGAGTCTGGCGCAGGCCCGCCTCGCCGAGTACGAGCAGCGGGCCAGGACCATCGGCGACGCAATCCGCGCTACCGAGGGAAAGAATCCGACAATCACGGTGATCCGGTTCAGCGAATCACAGACCAGGCTCTACCAGCGCGCCAGCTTCTCGGGCATCGTGCTCGCCGACGCCGGTCTGGCCCGCCCGCCGTCCCAGGACGTCAACGAGTTCGCCGCAGAGTTCAGCGAGGAACGGATTCTCGACGCCGACGCCGACCAGATCTTCCTCACCGTCGCCGAGGGCAACTCCGCCCCCGTCCGGGACAGGTTCACCAGCAACCCACTGTGGTCCCGGCTGACCGGCGAGATCCACGAGGTGAGCAACGACGTCTGGATCGTCGCCGTCGGGCTGCTCGGTGCCCATGCGGTGCTCGACGACCTCGCTAAGACCTTCGGCGTCGACGCGGCCGCTCCGGCCGCTTCGGAAAACCCACGATGAGAACTCGTTCGAAAGGAACCATACCCATGCCAGCACGGATGACCCGCGACGTCCGGCACGGTGATCTGAACCGCCACCACTTCCTCACCGCGGTAGCCGCCGCCGGGTTGCTCACGGCCTGCGGTTCGAACGCCACCCCGAGCCCGACGACGCCGGCAGCAGGCCCGTGGACCTTCACCGACGACCGGGGCGTCACAGTAACCCGGCCCTCCCGACCGATCCGGATCGTAACGAACGACCAAGCAGGCGCCGCGCTGGCAACCCTCGGAGTGCGGCCGGTCGGCATTTTCAGCAGCGCACCGATGGACCAGAACCCGATCCTGGAGGGGGTGGACCTGGCCGGGATCGAGTCGGTCGGCGAGGTCTACGGCGAGATCAACGTCGAGAAGCTCGCGGCGCTCGCGCCCGATCTGGTCGTCACCCCGTTCGACCCGCACCAGGACGACCTGCCGTTCGGGTTCGTCGACGGCCCCGCGCAGGGCCAGGTGGAGGCGTTCGTCACGATCGTCACGATCGACGGGATCAAGGACCCGGTCGACGTGATGAAGCGGTTCGAGCAGCTGGCTGCGGCACTGGGGGCGGATCTGCAGGCACCGGCGATCGTGGCCACCCGGAGGCGCTTCGAGGAAGCCGGTGCGGCGCGGCGCCGTCGCGGAGAAGCCCGGTCTGCTCGCCGTCGCTCTCTATGCCTCACCCAGCGAGGGCATCTTGTTCTGCCGGCCCGCCACATTCCCCGGTCTGCGTCAGTTGCAGCAGCTCGGCTTGGAGCTGGTGGTGCCGGAAGGGGGGATCGAGGACATCAACGAAAGCTTCACCGACTTCTTCTTCGATTCGGTCAGCCTCGAGCAGGCCAACAAGTACCCGGCCGATCTCATCCTGCTCGACGCGGACACCTCGCCCGAGGACATGGCCGGCGTTCCGACGTGGGCGACCATGCCTGCGGTTCAGGCCGGGCAGCTGGTCCCGTTCCGCAGGCTGGGGTCCTGGACCTACGAACAGCATGCCGGGGAGATCGAGGGGATCACCACGGCAGTCCGACGGCGAACCCCGATCTGGTCTGAGCACCCGAGCACCCACAACCGAACCCGAGCAAGGAGGATCCCATGACAGTCACGTTGGATCGCTTCGCCCCGCTCCACGACAGCATTACCCGCAGACAATTCTTCATCGGCGGATCAACGCCGGCAACATCGCCTGCCGGCTGCCCCCACCCCGCGACCACGGCGATGCCGTGATGAGACACACTCGGAGTGTCGGTGCTCTGACCGGTGTACTCTGCTTGGCCCTCGTCGCGTGCAGTCCGTCCTCGACCACGGATCCGGCGACGCCGAGCACACCCAGCAGCTCAGCCTTCCCGGTCACGATCGAGCACAGGTTCGGGAGCACCACTATCCCCGGACCGCCGCAGCGGGTGGTGACCATCGGGGACGAGGACGTCGCGTTCGCCCTCGACATCGTACCGGTCGGTATCATCCGTGACACCAGTACCACCAATGGTGTGAAACCCTGGCTGGAAGACTGGATCGACCTGACCAGGACCGCGCTCATCGACGTCCCGGTCGGGGTGGAGGGTGAGGGTGCCGCCGGGGCGAACATCGAGCAGGTGGCCGCCCTCAAGCCGGACCTCATCCTGGCCATCAACGACTTCGGGCTTGAGTCGGACTATCCCCGGTTGTCTCAGATCGCGCCCACCGTCGGCTACGCCACGGTGTGGGGGGCACAGAGCTGGCAGGAGCAGACCCTGGTCGGCGCACGAGCGCTGGGCATGGAGGAGCGCGGCCGACAGGTCGTGGCCGAGACCGAAGAGGCCATCCGCGCAACCCGGGAGGCGAACCCCGGCCTGACGGGTCGGTCGTTCACCTTTTCCTTCGCCTTCGCCCCCGGCCAGATCGTGACCCTGAAATCGGACAGGGACAACAGCGTCAAGCTTTTGAGGGAGCTGGGGATGCAGCTCCCTTCGTCGGTCGAGCAGTTACCCGATATCGCTCCCGGAAACCCGGGCGGCGCACTGAGCTTCGAGAACGTCCCGTTGCTGGACGCCGACATCGTCATGATGCTCTATGCCAACGAAGACCTGCGGCGCGAGGTAGAAGGGCTCGGATTGTTCCGCAACCTCCGGGGAGTACGGGACGGGCGCTACATCGTGATCGATCTTCCCACCGCGACCGCGCTACGGACCCCGAGCGTGCTGAGCGTCCGGTGGGGATTGGAGCAGATCGAACCATCCCTGGCTCGGGTAGCCGGCTCCTGATCCCGACCAGCTGTCCGCAGGCCGCGCGCACCTATCCAGCTCCCTCCAGGATGCCGGAATCCAGTCCAGACTCCGTCCGCGGAAGGAACCCGCCATGACCGTCATGCTGCTCGACCGACCCATCCCGATCACCGACGACGCCTCCCGCCGGCAGTTCCTCATCGGCGGTGCGACACTGGCCGCACTGCTCGCCGGCTGCGCCGGCTCGACCACCGAGACCCCGTCCTCCACCGGCACGGCGGACTTCCCGCTCACCCTGGTGGGCAAGGAAGGTACAGCGACCATTTCCGCACAACCTCAGCGAGTCATCACCGTGGGCTTCCAGCGTGACACGGACACCGCGCTGGCCCTCGGTGTCACCCCGATCGCCATGGTCAGACATTCCGTCTTCCCGAGCGGCAACGCACCATGGGTGGAGTCGGCATTGACGGGCCCGATGCCGGAACTCCTGGACGCCACAAATGGAATCCCCTTCGAGAAGATCACCGGCCTGCGTCCGGACCTGATCCTTGCCACCGACGACTACGAACTGACCGACAATTACGTCCGCCTCACCCAGATCGCTCCCACAGTGTCCTACGTCGACGGTGTCGAGAGCGATACCTGGCAGCAGCGGACCACCCACATCGGCAGAGCACTGGGGCGTGACGAGCAAGCTCAGAAAATCATCACCGACATCGAGTCCCAGGTGGCGCAGGCGGCCCAGACCAACCCGGCCTTTGCGGGTAAGACCTTCAGCCGCAGCTATGCGAGCGAGGGCGAGATCCGGGCGATAACCAGCGGAGATGCGTCTGTGACGCTGCTTGAACAGCTGGGCCTGAAGATCTCGCCCGAGATTGCCGCGCTGCCGCAAGGCGATACCCCGGGGCGAGCCACCGTGAGCCTGGAGAACCTCGGTGTTCTGGACGCTGATCTCATGTTGGTCTCCTTCCCGGCCGCCGCCGACCGGCTCTTCCTCGAGTCGAGCCCGCTCTTCGGGCAGCTGGACGCGGTCAAGAACGGCGCCTACGTCGTGTTCGACAATCCGGTCAGCTTGGCGCTGGGGTTCCCTTCGGCGCTGTCCATTCCTTACGGCCTGGACCGGACGGTGACCGCAATCGCCGATGCACTGGCTTGATCAGCCACTCGGTGTGGTGGTTCACCTCGCCGGACCCGGCCGCGGCTGGCAGTCGCTCCAGTCCGCTGATGCTCGGGGCCCGAACATGATGAGCCCCGGGCTGGATATTGTGTTAGGTAAGCCTTACTACCTAAGCTACCTCGGTGGGTATCCGTCATGTCTGGCCGCACTAGCCGTCGCTGGTGTTCTGGTGGGCTGCTGACCGAGCGCACCCGAGATCTGCACTTCGGCCTGGAGGTCCACCAGTGACTGAGCGTCAGCGGGTGAATCTCGGGGAGATCCAGGAGACGCTGCTCATCCCGCTGTACGGGCGGGCGGTGGAGACCCGCAAGCGGCGGCCGCTGTTGTGTGACCCGGTGGCGGTCGAGATCGTGGAGTCACTGGACTACGACTTCGCGCGGTTCGACGGTGGACCCAGCCTGCTGGGCTCGGTGTTGCGGACGATGGTGTTCGACGAGTGGGCGCGGGCGTTCCTGGGCCGGCACCCGGCTGGAACCGTGATCGAGATCGGCAGTGGGCTGAACACCCGGTTCGAGCGCCTCGACAACGGCCGGCTGCACTGGGTTGATCTCGATCTGCCCGACGTCGTCGCCCTGCGCCGGCAATTCTTCACCGATTCGTCGCGGCGTCACACGGTGGCCGCGTCGGTGCTGGAGCAGGACTGGCTGGCCGTGGTGGCCACCTGTCCCGGTCCGTATCTGTTCCTGTCCGAGGCAGTTCTGATCTACCTGGCCGAGGTCGACGTCCAGCGGACGCTCACCCAGATCAGCGTCCGCTTTCCGACGGCCCGGCTGGCACTCGACACCGCCGGTCCGCACATGGTCGCAACGCAGGATCGCCACGACGCATTGAGCAAGGTGACGGCACGGATGCGCTGGTCCTGTGACGATCCTGCGCAGTTGGAGCAGTGGGGGTTGGGGTTGCGGCTGGTCGCCTCGCGGACCTTGGCCCAGCCACCTGCGGCGGCTCCGGTGGGGTATCGGCTGATGATGCCGCTGATCGGAGCTGTGTGGCGCCGGAAGTTCAGCTCCTACCGGCTGAACCTTTACCAGTGCGGAGTGGACCAGGATGGGCCTGCTCAGCATTGATCGGGAAGGAGTTGTTCGCATGACAGCCTATCCGTACTATCTCGCGACCGTAGTGCGCCGTCATCGGCTGACCCCGCACATGATCCGGATCGGCCTGGGCGGGTCCGACCTCGCCGACTTCGCGCGCGGCGCGGCAGATCAGTACGTCAAGCTACTCTTTCCGGCCCCCGGGCACACCGTCCCGACCGTCCCGGCACTCGAGGACGACGACGTCCAGTCCTGGTACCGGCGCTACCTCGCGCTGCCCGACGCCGTCCGCCCGATCATGCGCACCTACACCGTCCGCAAGCATCGGCCCGAGGTACACGAGGTCGATGTCGACTTCGTCGTCCACGACGACGCCGGGCAAGCAGGCCAGTGGGCCCAGCGGGCGCAACTCGGTGACCACGTCGGGATCATCGCGGCTCGGGGCAGCTACCAGCCCCCCGACACCGCAGACTGGCAACTGATCGTCGGCGACGAGGCCGCGCTGCCCGCGATCGGTGCCATCGTCGAGTCGATGGCGCCCCACACCCGCGCGCGGGTGTGGGTTGAGGTGGCCGACCGCGCCGAGGAACAGCCCCTCGTGGCGCCACCGCTGGCTACGGTGTGCTGGCTGCACCGCGGTCGGACGCCGGCAGGCCGCAGCACAGTGCTGCTCAATGCCGTACGCGCCGCGACGTTGCCCCGGGGGACGCCCTACGCCTGGGTCGCCGGTGAGGCCGGCATGGTCCGCGCGCTGCGCCGGCACCTCGTGGCTGAGCGTGGCATCGACCGGGCGGCCATCACGTTCACCGGCTACTGGCGGCTCGGCAAGACCGAGGCCGACGAATACACCGCCGAGGAGCTCGCCGAGCTGGAATCCGCCTGACCGTCACGGTCCCCGCCCAGCTACAGGTGCCTCCCGCGTTGGGGCCGTCAGCGAGTGGCTGATCAGGCCGCCCACAGCACGGCGTCGCGACCACCCATGGTGAGACGAAGAGCACCGGATAATCCCCGGCTCTCCCCCCTCTCGGCACTATATGAGGCGACTTTGGCCGCCGCTCCCAGGAGGACCGTTGAGCGCCCCCGACCCCACTTGCCTCTATCCGCTACCCGACCACGAACGATTCTGCGTCTTTTTGCGTCCCACCCTCACCTCCGAAAAGGTCAGCGCCGGCGAGTACACCTACTACGACGCCTCCCAGGACACCGGAAGCTTCGAAGAGGAGCACGTGCTCTACGGCTTCGGCCCCGAGCAGTTGGTGATCGGCAAGTTCTGCTCGATCGCGGCCGGGGTGCGCTTCGTCATGGCCGCCGCCAACCACCTGAGCAGCGGCCCGTCGGCGTTCCCGTTCACGATCTTCCCCGGTCGCTGGCAGGAGGAGACGCGGGAGACCTTCCTGGCGCGCAACACCAGCAAAGGCGACACCGTGGTGGGCAACGACGTCTGGTTCGGCCGCGACGTGACCGTGATGCCCGGCGTCACCATCGGCAACGGCGCCATCATCGCCACCGCTGCCGTCGTCACCCGCAACGTCGAGCCCTACACCGTCGTCGGCGGCAACCCCGCTGTGCCGATCAAGCGGCGCTATCCGGATGCCGACGTCGAGCTGCTCCAGCGGTCGGCCTGGTGGAATTGGCCCATCGACCTCATCAGCGAGCACGCCAACACGCTCATAGCAGGAACCCCGGCCGACATCGCCGACATCGCCCACCGGCACTCGTTGACCCATTTCGCGGAATGACTCCCCCGCTCCGGGGGGTCTAACGTCCCAACGGTCAGTCGGCATCGGCTTCGACGCGGTCTGCGGCGCCGCCCAGGCAGCGAGGCGGCCCCGCCGCGCTGGGCCGGGTCGACCGGCGGTCAGGGTCACCACGGACAGCGGTCCTGCTGCGCGGGCCGGCGGACGCCGTCACCGCAGGGCTCCTCCCGTTCCGAACCGTGGGTGACCTGGTTTCGGTGGGCACGTTGTTCGCTTTCTTGTTCGTCTCCACCGCCGTGCTGGTGCCGTGCCACCGCCGCCCCGAGGCCCAGTGCGGTTTTCGGGTGCCGGGCAGGCCAGTGATAACGATCATCGTCAATCTGCTGCTGGTCGCCCTCGTGCCGCTGCCCAGCGTGGCGCAGCTGCTCGCGTGGTTCGCGATCGGAATAGTGGTGTTCCTGCTCGTCAGCAAACACCGGATGCGCAGTGGCGCGGCAACCATGCCGTGACCGAATCGTCACCTGCTAAGAACATCCCACAATCGCGTCCATCAGCATCAGATGCCGCTACTCCCCCGGGGAGCAACGGCCTCTGATGATCGAGGAGCGCGCACCTGCTGAACGTGATCTTTGCGACAGCTCGATGACAACCAGACCCAAGCACTCATCCACGGCTACACAGCTGGCGCGACAACCTACGAGCTGGCCGACCAGTGGCGCACCCACATCAGCGACCTGCTGGGCGTCAAGCCCGGTGGTGATCGCCGCAGGACCCACGGCGTGGTTGACGTCGCGATGCTACAGACCCTGGCCCGGAAAGCCGACTCGAACAACTCACCAGCGGCTACGGGCTGGTGGTCGTGGACGAGTGCCACTACGTCCCCGCAGCGGCCTTCGAGCACGTCGTCAAACAGATCCCGACCCGCCGCTCGGGCTTACCGCCACCCTCGCCGAAAATATAAGCCTCGTGCAGGAACGGCTCGTCGGCCGGCAGGCGAGTCGTCCACTGACACCGGTCAGCCAGGAAACGGAGCTTCGCTACGGCTCGACGATAACGCGCGGTCACATTGTCGGTTGCCCGGCTGACAACGCTACGGGCGACTGTGGGCCGCGGCCCGCACTTGTTTGAGAGAGCGGGCTCGGGCGTCTGGCGGCATCCCCCTCGGCCGCCACTACAGTCTGGCCGGGGAAGAAATCACGACGAGCACGCGAGGACACATGGCGACCACGGCACGGGAACGACTGGCGGGACTGCTCGGCGATTCCGAACCGACCGGGTCGTTCAGCGCTGAGCTGCTGGCGCCGGCGCATCTCCTCCAGCTTGAGGTCGCTGGCGTCGGGCCGGTGAACCTGCCAGTCCGCGCGCCTCTGGCAAAAAAACTGATCGCGGTGGCGCGGTCGGCAAGGTTCGGGCGGGGCGAGGAGACGCTGACAGACACCAGCGTCCGCGACACCTGGGAACTCACGCCGGATCAGATCACGCTCGGCGGGCCCGGCTGGACGGCGCTGCTGGACCGCGCGCTGGAGCACTTCCGTGACGAGCTCGGGCTCGCGCGGACGGCACAGCTGCGGGCCGAGCCGCACTCGATGCTGGTCTACGGCAAGGGGCAGTTCTTCCTCCCCCACCAGGACTCGGAAAAGCACGACGCCATGGTGGGCACGCTGGTGGTGTCACTGCCCTCGGCGCACACCGGCGGGGAACTGGTCATCAGCCACGCCGGCGAGACCAGGGCCTACCGCGCCTCGAAGGAGGAGCTGGCCCTCCTCGCGTTCTATGCCGACTGTCGCCACGAGGTCACGCCGGTCAAGTCCGGGTACCGGGTGACGCTCACGTTCAACCTGCTGGCCGCCACCGAGACCCCGACTCCGGAGACCGGCCCAGTCACCGAGCTGGCGCACTGTCTGACCGAGCACTTCACCACGCCGACCACCCCGCAGTACGGCGGCCGCGACCTCGGCACGCCGAACCGGCTGGTCTTCCTGCTCGATCACGAATACACCCAGCGAGGTCTGAACTGTCACCGACTCAAGGGCACCGACGCGGAGCGAGCCGCGCTGGTACGCGCCGCGGCCGAGCAGGCCGGGTGCGACGTGGTGCTGGCGCTCGCGGAGGTGAAGGAGACCTGGGACGCCGAGCCGTCGGGCAGCGACCCCTGGGACCACGACGACTATGACGAGGACGAGGACCCCGACGACTATCAGCTCCATTCGCTGATCGACGACGAGATCACCCTCGGCTGGTGGACCAGCTCGGACGGCGACGGCGGCGAGCCGATCTCGCTGCACGTTCCCGACCACGAGGTGTGTGCCAGCACCCCGAGCGCGGACCTGGAGCCTTACCAGTCCGAGTACGAGGGCTACATGGGCAACTACGGCAACACGCTGGATCGGTGGTACCGGCGGGCCGCGGTTGTCGTATGGCTGCGGGACCGGGCGTTCGCGGCGCGCGCCGAAGCCGGATCGCAGTGGGCTCTGCACGAGCTCCGCGACCGCATCGGGGCGGGAGACTTGGCTGGCGCACGTGTCGCGGCGGAGTCGCTCGCACCGTTCTGGAAAAAGACAGCGACACAGGCGGGACTGCTTGGTGCGGCCCTGGACGTGGCAGCGGACCTCGACGTTGCCGAGACGGCAGCAATGCTGCTGGAGCCGTTCCGGGTCGAAACGCTCGCGCAGGAACACGCAGGCGGGCTGGCTGCGGCGGCCAGGCGATACGGCGAGCAGTGGACGCAGAACGTCATCGACGGATGGTTCGGGCGGGGGCACCACTACGGAACAGACCGATACAAGTGGATCGACAGGCTGCCAGGGCTGTGCGGAGCACTGCGCGCAGCGGGGATGCCGGAGGTGGCGCGGCTGCTGACCACCGGGACCTGGCACTGGATGGACGGCCAGCTCCAGTCCTGGACCACCACCGTGCGAACCGAATGCCGCCAGCCACAGCTGGAGATGCTCAGCTCGCCGCTGGTGTTGCTGTTCGAGGCGGCCGCCGACACGCTGCGCGACGAGATCACGACAGCGCTGCGCAAGTACAGAGCCACCGTGCTGGAGTGCCTGATGCCGGCGCTGCGTTCGGCGCACCCGCGGCGACCGGCGAGGCTCGACGCGGTCGCCCGCGACTGCGCGAAGCGGCTCGACGCGATCATCGCGAGGCCGCCGCGTGACGAAGACGACTGGTCGATCGTATGGACCGGGTGCCGGTGCGAACCTTGTGACACGCTGGGGACGTTTCTCCGCTCCCGGTCGCGGCGGATCTTCGAGTGGCCCTTGGCGACAGACGGGCGTCGGCACGTGCACACCCAGATCGATTCGGCCGGGCTGCCGGTGCGTCACCAGACCCGGCGGCAGGGTCGGCCGTACACCCTCGTGCTGACCAAAACCGACGCGCTGTTCACGCGCGCCAAGAACGCGAGGCAGCAGGCCGTGACCGATCTGGCATGGCTGGCGTCGACGTGGGGCGAGGCACCGGCGCCAACGTAAAGGGCCTGCGCCCATGGACGCGAATCCGCCCTGCGGTTCGGCGCGGACCACACTGCGGTTGCTTCACGTTGATCGACTTAGAGGTGCGGTGGGGCCATCGGCAGCTGGTCATCCGGAAGCGCGTGTTGTCCGACAGAGACCTATTCGATGACACGAGCGAGGTAGTCGGGCTCGCTGTCGTCCTGGTCGACCTGCAGGTGCGGTTGGCCGTAGTGCGTAAGGCAGGCAGCGGTCGGCCAGCTCTGGTGCGGTAGCGTTGCGCGCGGTTAGCCATCGGGTCCGCTCGGGTAGCAAGGCCACCAACTGGTCGGCGAACTCGTCGAGGTAGAAGCTGCGCATGTGCCGCACGCACAGGGCGACTCGGTGCGGGGAACAGGTGGCATATACCGCGTCGATTTCATTGATGCACCAGGAGTCGGCCAGCTCCGTGGCCAGTTCGTCCACATTCTCCGGCAGCTTCTGCTGGTCAGCGTCGCGGGCACGCAGCCACACCGCAAAGGTGTCCGCATCCAAACCGCCACCTGAGTTGGGTTCCCCACCGGGGCACTGCCTGCGTGACAACCTCACCTAAACGCTTGCTGCGGTGGTACTCAGTGAACTGCTCGACACTTTCCCCACCGGCACGCACGAATCCCCGCTCGGCGGGCATCAGGTCAGCTAACAGCCACGGGTCATGGACCGGGACCAAGACGGTGCCGGCCGCTGCGATCTGGCCTACCCCGGACTGCCAGGTGGACAACGCCGCCTCCGGCGTGGGGTAGAAGCCACTGTGCACGGTAAACGCCTGATGCCCGCAGGCATCGATATCCCATAAATACCAACGCGCTGGCCGGTCCGCCGTGATGATCAGGTGGAGTCAGGTCACTCGCCGATGATCAAAGAACCCGCACATGCCGTGTGGCGCGCGATGAACGGCGCACGGTGAACACAGTCGCCCAAGGGAGGTGGTTGAGCACGCAGGGGTCGGGACATGGCGGGACATCTGGGGGGACTACAACCAAAAAAACAGCCCCTGACCAGGACATTCACAATCGACACGGAGAGTCATCGCCCTGTCGCTACCAACACAAAACCCCTGGTCAGGTACCCAATTCAAACCTTATGGTGGAGCTCTGCCGCCGGTATTCCAACCGCCCCGATCTCCTGGGCCCGCTGGTCAGCGTATTGGAGAAGATCAAGAACGGCGTGCCGCACGACGACGAACCTGACCTTGCGCCCGTCCGTGGCAAGAACGCTGGTGTGTGGCGCGTCGCAGACCGGTTGTCACCGTCCGACGTAGGTACCTTGATCGAGTCCTACCGGGCGGGTAGTACAACCCGGTTGCTTGCCGAGCGGTACAGCGTCAGCACGATGACGGTCAAACGCCTGCTTCGTGAACGTGGTGTGCGCAAGCAGCGCCCGCCAGGCGTTGCCTGACGTCACCGACTCTCTCAGGTGCTTGCCAGCGGGTGTGGAGTGCGCCTCGGAGCTCAAGCAAGCCGTGGCGCACCGGCATGCCATACTCGATCTTACCGTCGCGGATACCTCTCCACCGCAGCCAAACACCACCGTAAGACGTGGTTGTCAAGGGGGCGCTGGGGATTTTCGGGTTCGGTTGATTTTGGCTGTTCAGGGATGGTGCTGCGCCGTTGAGCTGGTGATTCCGGGATCATTCGTGGGCGTGCGGGGAGGGCTGGCCGTGGGGTGCGGTCAGCTTGTGCTGTCTGTGCCCATCCCGCGGGTGGCCGGGGGCTTCGCCGCATGCGCCTGCGTCTCTACGTAGATGATCAAGCGGGCTGGTTCCCGTCCGGGTGGGCGGGTGTCCCGACAACGCGCAATCGAGCTTGTGCAGGGTGCGGCGAGGCGGCCCTTGGTGTTTGACGAGCTTGGTGGCTCAACGGCATTGCGGGCTCGCCCCGCCGTGGGCAGGGGTGGTCTGTTCGGTTGTCACCGGCACCGGGTGTGAACGCGGGGCTGTCGGGTGGTCAGGCTGCTGCCGCGGCACATCCCTGGCGGATGGCCGCATCGCCGGTGGCGATGTCGGGGTTGAAGGGTTGCCGCTTGGTGACGATGGCGTGCAGCCAGCGCAGCAGTGTGGCGGCGCAGGCGACGCGGGCTTGTCCCGGGGTGAGCCGGTCGTGTTCACGGGTGGTCAGATGGGTGAACCTGGCGCCCAGCACGGGGTTGTGCGGTAGTGCGCCCCACACGGCCCGCCATGCCGCGGCGCGCAGCGCGGGCCGGCCACGGTGGCTGACCCGGGTCTGGCCGCGGAACGTCGCCGAGGTGTTCTCCGACGGGTTCAGCCCGGCGTGCTTGACCACACTGCGCGCGGTGGCGAACCGGCCAAGATCTCCGGTTTCGGCCAGGATCACCGCCTCACCGACTGCGGACAGCCCCGGGACGGAGGTGACCAGAGCGGTCAACCCAAGCCCATCGAGGACGGCGACCATGCGAGCCTCGACCTCGCCCAGGCGGGTGCGGGTCGAGCGCCAGTCGTCCATGAGCAGTCCCACCCGCTCCAGCGCGCCACGCCGCTGAGCGGGCACCCCGCGGCCATCGGCCAGGGCATCGAAGAACCGGTCGGCGACCTTGTGGCATAGCCGCTGCGCCCCGAACCGGGGCAGCTCGCGGCGCATTACCTCGAAAAACCGGTCACAACCCAGCTTGCGCAGCTTGGCAGGGTCGCCGTTGCAACGATCCACCGTGACCGCCAGACAAGCCAGCCAGGTCGTGGATTCCAAGGGCTTGACCGCGCACCCCAGCACCGCCGGCCAGCAGCACGACAGCAGATCATTGATCTGATTCCGGCACGCGACCACCTCACCGACCAGCCGAAACCGGCGCTGCCCCAGATGCCGCAGCCGCGCCCAGTCCTCCTCGGCGCGTTCAGGCAGGTAGCAGTCCAGCCGCGAAGCCAGCTTCCCGATCAGCACAGCGTCCTTGTGATCGGTCTTGTCGCGGGTGTAGTCCTCAGCCTCCCGCGCCAGATGCACCTTCAGCGACTGCACGCACACGAAACCCACACCCGCATCGTCGGCCAGCTGCATCACCGACCGCCACCGGTGCCCGGTCGGCTCACACCCCACCAGCACACCCGTGAAACCGTGCTTGACCGCCTGCGCGCCCGCCCACTCCAGCAAGCCACCCAACGCATGTGCCTTGACCCTGGCCACCCGGCGACCGAGCACCCGACCGTCATGATCCATCAGCGCCGCGACCTGCTTGTCCTCACCCAGATCAATCGACAGGATCGCCCGATCCGGACGAACGACCGCCCGCAACGCCTCGATCTTCTCGTTACGACGGCGATCCCCACGGGTCAACCCACTACGCTGGGCCACGGACGTCCTCCTCGGTGTGCTTGGGACTTGAAGCCCGTCACCCCACCAGGAGGACGTTCCTGAACAAATCCCGAACCTTCGGGATCTTTCTACGGCCAGAACGTGATGACCACCCTCCCGGGAACACCCTGGATGCCACCCCTCCTCACCTGGCCAAACCCCAAAGACGAACCTCCCCGACCGGCACCAAGCCCCTCGGAGAACTACACCATGTCATAGCATACGAACATCAGAGCACACCTGCTGAATGTTTGCGATCTGATCAATGGTTGCAAGGAGACGCAGCATCGATCGCAACCCTCACCGCTGTTCTCTATAAAAATGCGGTAGCCCATTAAAGATCTTGAGCAATTGGATGATCTCGGCGTCCTTTCGGGTTTCAGGGTGATCTTCTCCGTAGGTTTCGCGGTCGATCTCATGTGCCTCATGTGCTAATTGTAGAGCTTTGTCTTTCTCGCCCTCCATGCTTACTATTTGCGCAAGATGCAGAAGTGTGGCCGGCAGAAATCCCTCCCGCAATTCTGGGTTATCACGAAAGAACCGTTCGCTTCTCTCTAGGTCGCGGCGAGAGTCACGAATTTTTCCTAGACAAAAAAGTAACCTCCCCCGTGTTGCTAGGACAGTGGCATATATTTCACCATGCTGGCCGAATTCATCCACAGCCAGGTCATACGCCCGGTCGATGAGTTGCTTCGAACGATCGAAATCACCAGCGTCTATTGCGGCATCTGCGGCAGCCCGGATAGTATCGATGAGGCGCCTGTCGGCGCGTCGCCCAGGTTTTACCTTACCTTGCTCCAGTTCCAGCAGGGAATCCTGATAATGCGTTAAATCAACAAAATTATCTGTATCGCGAGCGAGTTGTACTGCATCATGAAGGAGCATCTCGCCAAGTGTTTGATGGATCTTTTCTCGGGAGCTTGCTTGCTCAAGTGCCCGCCGGTTGATTGATACTGCCTCCTCTATTCTGCCCAGCAAGCGGAGTATCATCACCTTGATATGCGATATTAGTAGGCGCTCTTCTGTATCGAGTGAGATAGTGTCAAGTTCACGCTCAATCTTATCGAGAATTTTCTCTGCGATTTCGCGGCGACCGCGGCAGCATGCAACCTCTGCCAGCATTCGGAGAGTGCGTATGTACAAACCAAAGTGATTGATATTGAGGCAGGCGGATAGATTTCCTTCGAGGTAATGAATTGCCAGATCCGTCTCGCCTAACCAGAAGTAGATTGTGGCGAGGGTCTCGTGCGCTACTATCGCCGTCGGCTCGGCACTCCGGTCCAGGCTCGCAGCCTCGGCGGACAGTTCAACTGCAATGCGACCAAAATACAGTGCATCCTGCCGTCGGTTATTTTCTTGTTTGAGTTGCCCAAGAGCTGCGAGGCGGCGCGCCAGGTGATGGCATGATACAATAACCGCCATTCCGTTAAAGTGATTTTCTAGCGCAGTAACTGTCAGCGCCAAGAGGTGGCCAAGCAGTTCATCCGCGCGATCGTTCTCGTCCAGGGCTCTTATCTCGCCCCCTGCCAGAACAATTCCGAATCCGAGCTCCAGCCACCGAAGCAGATTTGAGGAAAGGTTCCGTAGGACCAAGGCAATCAATGGATGCAGAACCAAGCCACCGCCTCGTATGCTTACTAGCGAAGACTTGAGCAAGGCATCAACTGCTCTGTCCCGGCTCACCGGATCGGTCAGGGCCTTGAGAATACGGAGTGCTTCAGCATCATGCCATCTGAGTTCTTGTGACTGAGGGGGTTCCGGCTGCACTCCTCCTATCCACTTACGCCATCGAGGTGGCGGCGGAGTTGGTATTAGTTGGCTGGACTGCGCGACCCTCGCGACGATTAATTCCTGTTCGAATAGTGATAACGGTAGTGGATCGGTACCCAGATGCGCGAGCACGTAAAGCAAATCCTTTGCCAGGGGGTCGCGCTCGCTCACGCTAGCGATGTTAAGTTTGATTGCCTGAATTATTGATCTCTGGTGTCCACTCGCTTCACCCATGTCGAGTAGACTGAGGGGTTCATTGGCTAGGCGTTCGAGGAACTCCGGCACGGGCCGGTCCATGCGGCGACAGTGGTTGACCGCTTGGACAAGCGCTAACGGGAGATGATGCAATGCATTGGCCATCTGCCGACGGTCATTGTCAGAAGCATCGGGAAGGCTTACTCGAAGATACTGCTCACTTTCTTCTGGCCGCCAGCTATCCAACTCGAAATGTATATATCCTTGATCCAGATATTTAACCGTACTGGTGATCAGGACACGGCATAAGGATCGACGAGGAATGATCCCACGGATGGTGTCAGC
This sequence comes from Pseudonocardiaceae bacterium, assembly GCA_050700515.1. Taxonomy (GTDB): domain Bacteria; phylum Actinomycetota; class Actinomycetes; order Mycobacteriales; family Pseudonocardiaceae. Next base: position 9,060 of record JBOHHD010000603.1, on the reverse strand, counting down.
ATCCGTCACGCCGTCGAGAATGAGAAGCGTATTCGAGTTGCCGGGTAGTGGTGGTGTTACCGGCCCGCCTGCTGCCGTAATTCCCATTTCCGTTGTTTCTTCGTGCTCCTGCCCGGCAAGCTGAGCAAGGTTGCGTAGGAGGACGACCCGCGTTTCGGCGCTGATGAATACCGGCCGTAGGACGTCAGAGTGTTTAGCCGCGAACTCGGTCGCAAGACTGGTCTTTCCGCAACCAGTGAGCCCATGGACAACCACTGGTTCAACTTCATGAGGATTGCCGGGGGCCAGCAGCGTCTCTAATTGACGGAGTTGCTCAACACGACCCGTAAAATGGGGGTCCGCAACCCATCCATGCTGATCGAGAGTGGGTATTTCTTCGGCAGATTGGGCGTCGAATTCTCGGAGAATAAAGTCTAGGGTCTCGGCCGCGCTGAAGTATCGTTGCTCGATCTCCTGCTCTTTGCGTTGTCTTAAGAATTCAGCTAGGGTCCCGGTGATGGGTAGCGGGATACGCTTTTCTGATTCCGGAACATCGGTGCTGGCCACCGCAATTTCTTCGACAAGTGTCCGATAGCAGTGCTCGGCAAAGCGAACAGCGTCCGTCCTGTAATGTCGTAGCAGTAACTCCGTCTGCCGGATACCCTGAGCAGTGATTTCCTTGCGTCGAGGCAGGGGCTCCGGCGGAGTTGTCAGTATCCTCAGAAAGTCGCGGGCTTCGTCGAGTGATGTATTAAGGAGTTTGGCGATGCGTTGAACGAGATCATGTGACGGCGTCGCGTTATTCACCAGTACGTTCCGCAGCTCCCGCATACTTCGAACGAAACCGGCGTTAGTCCAGAACGCGAGACCGCACGACTTCCCCGCGTTACACCACTGCCTATACAGGCCAGCGAGCACCTCCTGCTTCTTCAGCGCGTCCCAGGACCAGCCACTGTCATCAGACTGATCAACCTCGCGGTGCTTGATCGAAACCAACTCCAGGAGACGCCCTCCAGAGATCAAGATTGCGTCAGTGGAGTGCTCCACCAGGATTCCATCAAGATCGCTAGAGCCCAGGTGCTGGAGCATCACCAGGGCGACACATTCATCTTGGTAACGAAAACGCGACCGTGTTGCAGCAGCAGTGTTCGTCGCATCCGGTGGCAAGCGACGAGCCATGCTTGGCACTCGATCACTGGGCGAACGTGGCTGATCACCTTGGGTAGTTCCCGGCATGAGGAATAGGGTAACCACGCTGACCGACATCGTTGGCCACTCCGGTGTGGGGGAGCTCGTCATCCGACGTGCGTAGTTGTGAGCGAGGCTTCCCGCCGGCCCCTCCGGCCACTGCGCCACCCGCGAAGCCGCCCGTACCACTACCCCTACGGCACGCCCAGGGCACTACATCGGCAAACATTCGAGTGGAGGGTGGAGGGGTAGATGAGTGCTGGCGAAGCAGCTACCAGAACATCACACGCTTAGCCTCGCGCTTTCATGATCGTGTTGTGGCTTCCGGATGCTGTTGTTGATGTTGGTTGGAGTCCTGTCTGCTAGCCCACCTCAAACCTCCCCACCACCGGCCGGTGATCCGACCCAGGCTCGTGCTGCCGCTCCGTGGGCTCGTCGGTGATAGACGGTATCTCGGTCTCCCCGGTCGTCACCGTCTGCACCGCCTTGACGAGCACATGCGAGACGAGCAAGTGATCAATGAGCTCACCCCGGCCCCGGTAGATACGCGAGAAACGCTGGGCCTCGGGGATGAGCGGTGCCAGGTTCCAGAGCCGTTGCCCATCGCCCTGGTCCGGGTGGTCGAACCCTGGAGTGCCGATCTCCGAGCCTGATGGACCGTGCAGGAGCTGGGTAGTCGCGGCTTCGGGTTCATCGTTGAGGTCACCAGCCACGATGACAGCACGGTGCTGGCCGTCTCCAGCGAGGAGATTGGTGGCGTAGGCCCGGATAGCAGCTGCTTCAGCTGCCCGGCGGTTCAGGGCATAGACGGCGAAACGAGCCCGCTCGTCCTCATCCTGGGGGTTGAAGCGCCCACCGGGGAAGGTCAGCAGCTTGGACTTCAGGTGGCAGGAGATCACGTCCAAGGTGGTGGCGTCTAGCTCGACCCGGACGCGCAAGGCAGGCCGGCCCATCTGGCTCATGGTGGTAGCGGTGTCATCGACCTGGATGGGGCGCAGACCCTTCGGGAAATCCACCACCTGCTCAACGGTGCTGAGCGGCAGGCGGGACAAGATGCCCGTGCGGATGCCACGACCGTCGGGATCGGCCAAGGCCGTATGCCAGGTGCCGGCCAGACGGTCGACGAGGTCAACCAGGGCTGCGGGGTCGCCGACTTCCTGCACGGCCAGCACATCAGGGGCCAGCTCGGTGATGGTTCCAGCCAGGGCGGTGAGTTTAGCCTGGTAGGCCCCTTGTGGCTCCGGGCCAGTCTCGTCACCAGGGCGGAAGAGGTTTTCGAGGTTCCAGGTGGCGATGGTGATCAGGGGGTGCTCCCTGGAGATGGTAGTTATGCGACACGGCGGTGAGCTTGCCGGAGAGGGGGGTGGTGGGGCAAGGGTCTTCGACTGGAGTGGATAACACAGTTCGCTGTGCGGGTAGCAAAGAGGAGCTTTGGCCGGACTTAGGCTGAGCACGTCGTTCGGTTCATGGTCGAGGACCTCGCGTCACTTCGCCTGCGTCATACTGTGACTACTCCATGTAACATCCTGCGCTTAGTTTTCGATTTAGCATCGATGAACACAGCACCGGAGGCCAAGGTAAGTATGAAGACTCGAAAATTGAACTCTCCCACTGCGGGGGAATGGATTCTCTGCGCCTTAGCCATGGCCGTAGCGGCTGGATTAGTGGTCGGTATGACATTCTTTGCGATCGAAGCAAATCAAAATAGTTCATTGGTTAACTGGTTTGGACTCTCCACTGCAATAGGTGGCGCGTTCGCATTTGAATTGATGAAATACGCCGTGAAGGTTCGTGATCGACACGACAGCAGGCTCGCAATGCAGGTCAATCTAACACCCTTAAAGATTGAAGAGCTGCGCTCCGTTACGCAGGACGTCGAGCGGACGAGGGAGCTAGGAGCAGCACTTGATTCCGCGGTCGAACTTCGTGCGCGCGAGTTATTTCTACAGCAACAGCGTGACGAGTTGGCCGCGCGCGTTGACAAGGTGAAGGCAGATCTCCTTGATTTGGCAAGCAAGGAGGACAGGATCGCACGCGATCAAGAATCGCAGGAAGCGAGCAACCTGGCGAATGAGATGGCGAAGGTACTGAAGAGTCTCGGCGTAAGCCGCGAGGAGAGACTTCTTGATACTATCCGGCCATTCTACCCACGCTTCCCGCTTGGCCCGCTGTCCGCAAATCTAATCGATGCGGCAGTCAGATATTTTCTCCGTGTGCTTGAGGCTCGGCAAGCACGAAGGATTCGGCAGACTTTGACAGAAGATGTGGGCGAGCTCGTCAATCAATCTAATTCACGATCGGATTCGTAATTTTGCATGACCTTGATCTAAATAGTATTGACGCAAGGTAGGTTTCGACTTCCACACGTTGGCCTGATCCAGGGCTCTCCCGCAGCCTTGCTTGTCATACCGTCCTGCAAGCGCAAGCTCAGGACCGCCCAACTACCCCTCCGACTCCCCCAACCCCCGCACCAGCTCCCCCGGGTCAAGCTGCAGCCCCATGGCGATCTTCAGGATGTTGTGCAGGCTGATGTTGCGTCGGCCACGCTCGACCTGGCCGATGAACGTCCAGTGCAGCCCGCAGGCCTCGGCCAGCCGCTCCTGCGTCAGCCCAAGCTCCTCACGACGAGCACGAACACGCTCGCCGAACCTCTGGGTGGCGGGTGAGAGGGGCGGGCTCGGCATGGCCGACCAAGCTCATACGTCCCGTGCCTCTGAATCCAGAGACGATACGTCCCATGTAAATATGTCCTATGACGATACGTCCTGTTACTGTGCTCGGCGGACGGCCCACCATGGACTGGCCCAAGGCGGGACGCCTGCGACGGAGCCAGGTGGCGGGCTGTCCGGCCCCTCTGAGGAGGTGTCGTTTGCGCCCAAGGCCTGACAAGCAGCGGAAAGGAGGTGGGGGTATGCGCAACCTGGCTCGCGGTAGCGGCGGAGGGGGCGGCACCGGTGGTGGTCGCTGGTAAACCCGCCTTGATCATCAGCTGCAACAGCGCAGGAGCCCCGAGGAGGTTGGTGGTTCGGGGCTCCTGCGTATGCTAAAAATTGCATTTTACCTGCTATACTTGATTTAGTTAATGGCAAGTTCTCTCCAACGTCTATACCGAATTAAGCTACTGTTTCTCGCCACCGTCTGCACGGTCGCGGGCATTGCGCTGTTGCTGCTCGCTCGGTGGGCTGAGCAGGTGCCCGGATGGGAATGGCTCCAAGGATTACCAATCATTGACATCGGCTCCGCCATCTTCACCGTTGGCCTGATCGGTATCGGATTTGGGTACATTGACCGTAAGGACGGTGTGCTCTGGGCTGCCCAGCTCCTGCGGCGGGTGCTGGGTGAACAGGCGCCAGCCATGCGGGATGCGGTGATCGACGGTTTCGCGTTCAAGCCGGATGATCTGGCTCGCGTGGCCTCAGCTGATACGTTGGACCGCATCGCCCGCAACAGTCTGGCTATCCAGCTGGGTGATCGGGATTTGGCTGAAGAAGTCTATGCCGATGTGCGTCAGCAAGTCATCAGCGCCAAGGAGCGCTGGCATGACCTTCACGTCTCGGTGAGCTTGTCCCCCTGGGAACAGGGTCCGGCCGCCGGAAGCGGCTCGATGTTTGTGGCGACAGTTCGATGTGAATACCAGGTCGTACCGGACAGCCCGGTCATGCGCTTCGCCTGCGTCTCAGACCTGGCGGAGTACCGCGAACTGATCCGCGACCCGTCGGTCACGGCTGTCTGGCACTTCGAGCCGGTCAGTGGACTGGACGGTGCCGCAGCTGAGGCCTTCGAGCTGGTGCAATTCACTGTCGATGGCCACACCCGTCCTATTCGCCGAACCGCTCGGGCCGGGACGCAAATCTACACGGTCAGCCTGGGGAAACAGGCTGGTAGCTCATCGCGGGCGGTGAAGGTGTCTTACACCTATCGCACACTGGTACAGCAGAACGGTCACTTGTTGTATGTGGATATCACCAAGCCCACCAAGGGCCTGAAAGTTGAACTGTGGTATGGCGACTGCGGTATCAAATACGTCAACGTGCTGGACATGATCGCCAGCGCGACGCCGACCCGGGTCGCCCGAACACCTGAAACGGTGCCGACACCGTCTGTCGCTGTCGGCTTTGACGGCTGGGTGTTTCCGAGGTCGGGAGTGGCTTTTGTGTGGGTGCTGGAGGAGGAGCTTACTGCAAACACGCAGAAAACCTCCCACTAAGTCAATTGGCCTTTCCCTTACCAATCCCCTCCACCCTCTCCAAAAATTCACGTACCGCTGGTATCTTGTCATGCGGCTTCAGTTGCCGGTAGAGGTCGCGAAGACGCTCGACACTACGGGTCGAGGACAGGCTTTCGGCCAGGTGAATTGCCCCTACGCCTTTGATGGCAGCTGCCTCCAAGTCACGCTGTTTACCAGGGCAGGCTAAGGCTTCGATGAGGTAGGTCAGGTAAATTTGCCGGTCCCGGTCGAAGGGTGAATCGAACAGGGTAATGCCTTGCTCTATAAGGCCCACAGCTCGGTCAGCCTGGCCCAACTGCAACAGAGCATACCCGGCGCCCGCAGTGATCTCGGCTGGTCTCACCCAATACAGGTAGGGCGGATCATCGTCTGTCAGGGGTTGTTCAACATGAGTGCGCGCCCGGGCTATGGCTGCATTACAGGCGGTAGTGTCTTTGAGGGCAGCGAAAGCGTAGGCCTTTCGGATGTGCAACTCGGTGAGGAGCCGTGGCGTTTGCCGGCCCCGCGTACCTGCTACGGCGGATTCGATGAGCGTTACGGCCTCAGCGGGGTACCCTTGGCAGGCGGCTTGGTTAGCCATTGAGCCCAAGATGTGGGCACCGAGAAGCCGGTCATCAGCGGTGTGAGCAGCACGCAAACCGGCGATGTAGTAGCGCTGGGCCAGGCCAGGCCGCCCAGTGTCATAACAGACCCAGCCGATAAACTGCCCGATTTCGGCGAGCGCGACATGGAGCTTGCGGCCGGTGGCGTCATCGTAAGAAGCCTGATCCAAGAGGCCAGCGACCCACCCAAAGTGATATTGCGCCAGCGCCAGTACCTCACCGCCGCCAGCCACGTCGTCCATAACCCTGAGTTCAGCGATCATGGCCGGAAGCCGATCGACGAGGCCAGCTGAAATCCGCTGCCCGGACAAGCCGGACACGAGCGACTCGGACTCATGCACCAGCCACTGATGCGCCGGAGCAGTCAAGGCCGGGCCGGTCAGGAGCACGAACGCTCGGCGCTTCACCCGTCTACCCCCACCGCTCAGCACGACAACTGCTTCGACGGTACCTCGGTGGTTCCAGGGAGCCGCAAGTATTGGATCATGCACAGGGTCGTCGGGGTACTCGGGCGCAGGGCGCAAGGCAGGCGGGGCACCGTTGGACTGCTCGGCTGGTAGGGCGAGCACGCCGTTCGAAGCTGGCGTGAGGAGGCTAGGAGCGGCGGGTTCGGTGGCGGCCAGACGCTGCCGCTTCTCCCCCGGCAGGTCAAACCAGAGCAGCTCGGGTGGTATGTGAAGCATGCGGGCCCAGTGCCGCAAGGTGTCGAGGTGATGGGTGGAGGGACCGGTTTCGAACCGGCTGACGTGGGGTTGGCGCAGCCCGATCCACTGGCCGAGCAGGGTTTGAGAGATGCCGCCCGGGCCGTAGACCGCGTGGTGGTGGGGATGGGTGCGGTAGGCCCGTGCTACCCAGCCCATGTGCTGAGCAGCGAAGGCCTCACGGAATTGGTCGGTGTCCCAGAACTCGAGGGGCACCTCGGGTGGGGTGATGAGCTTGTCGCGGGAGCGGCGCTCGCAGTTGGCGCACTGGCGTCCGGTGTTGTCTTTGGCTAAGCGAGTGCCGCATTGACAATAGTGCTGCCACGGTTGCTTTGATCCCATCGCTCTCCCTACGGGTTTTGACCGGTGGCAGAGAGTGTAACGGATATCTTGTATCCAGAATCTGGGGTATGGCGAAGGAGGAAAGCCTCACCTTCGGATTATGGTATATGCCTTATATGTTGCCTGGTATATGTCTATGCGTGATTGCCCGGTGTGGTGATCTTCCAAGGCCCCAGGGCCGGGATGTTCGGGCACTGGAGGCGGTGAGGGTCTGTGGGTCAGCCCTGCAGTGACGCCCCCTCTGCTATGGCGGAGGCGCAGGTGGCCAGCAGTACCGCTCGCTCCGGACCGCTGCCGGTGTATTCGCCCCGGCCCTGGGTGCCGACCAGTACCGGCGAAACGAGCATGAAGATGACTAGCAATCACGAACTACTCAATGAGTCAAGTTCCCCTGAGCAGACACTCGACCCGTTTGCTGCTGGACGGGTGAGAATTCCTTTTGGTAACAGGCCTCAAGGTGCCGGCAGTGATGCCCCATGACCCGCCGCAAGTTCACCGTTAAAGGTCACGGCGAAGAAGCCCGCGTCACGTTCTACCTAGAGGCATATCGTGGCAATGTCTGGATCACCTCTTACGACTGTCCGTTCACGTGTGAGGCGATCCTGGAGACGGCACAGGCTGATGCCCTGGTCGAGCTGATTAACCAGACGACCAAGGAAGCACGCGGGTACAGGAAAGGCGCCCCGTCATGAGCCGCGGCGGGGCAATGCCGAGTACGAGCCCGGTGGCTTTGGTGTATCTACCTTCGGGGGACTGCACGATTTGGTGGCAGCGTGGTGACACGGTGGCTTATGTCTTTGAAGGTAATCAGGTGAAGACTAACCCTGTAAGAGCAGAGGCCGCAGCTACCTTCCCCGTGACTTCTGGGGGCTGGACTGATCTGGCTGAGGTCAGGCTTGCCGGGACGAACTGGGTTAAGGCTAAGGGTCAACGTTGCCGCGTGTGTGGGGGGTTATCGTGAGTAGGCCGCGCTTTGCTGATGAGCTGAGGCTGGTTGCTATTAAGTCGGCCATTAACTGTGCTGGCTTGTTTGTGGTGTCTACCCTCACTAAGTGGGGAGCCAGGGGCATCTTGCTCGACGCTGTGTCAGTAACTGAAGAGCTGGTGACGAATGCGGTCAAGGCTACCGGCATACCGGAAGAGCGGGTGCACTGGACCGAGCTCACCCGCATCGAGTACATCACCGTTCGACTGCTGGGCTTAGAAGCGAGCATCCGTATCGAGGTGTGGGACAGTGCGCCTAATCTGCCGGTTTTACCTGATGATGCCGACTCACCGGTAAAGCACGGCTGCCAGTCGGCACCTCGCGGCAAGGTGGTGTGGGCCGAACTGCCTGTACGTCCGCGTACCGCTGGTCCGACGCCTGATGAAGAGCCCGCTCAAGACCCTGACCTTCTTAGCAGAGTGCGGGATGGCCTAGATAGATTGTAATTGCCTCAAATTTGAGGCAATTAAGCCACACCGCAGGTGACCGCGATAACGGCGGTCTCAAGGAGTCAGTGCGTCGCCCGGCTTGACCTGGGGCGAGGGCTCGTACGCTGGCTCGCGAATCGGGCAGGTCCCTACCTGCCCCTGATCAGGCCCGACGTGAGCCCTCGCGAGGGTCCCAGGTCAAGCTGGGCGACGCACTGACGCACCCACCACTTGAGGCCGCCCAGTCACCGCATTGACGTTTTAAGTCGCGAAATCGGTGGCCGAATCGGCATTCGGCAATACCTCCCCCAGCTTTGCCAATATAGTTAATTAAGATATAATAGCCCGTGAGATGATTAATTCTGCTCGAAAAACAGCTCGCGGTCTTTTATTAGACAATTGCAAGATTCTACTAGTGCGTAGGACTAGCTCACGTGCGCGAGACCTTACAGGGAAGACCGAGTGGCTGTCCGTGCCAGGTGGAGGTGTAGAAAAGAGCGAGCGTCCAAACCAGACTGTACTGCGGGAAATGAAAGAGGAACTCGGTCTAGACGTTAAAGTTGGAAACTTGTTCTTGACTCAATATGTCCCTCAGGACGAGTCGCTT
>JBOHHD010000602.1:0-2342 GCA_050700515.1 Pseudonocardiaceae bacterium | reverse complement strand
TGGCCACAGCAAAGTCAGATGCAAACACGCACCGTTCCCGGTAGCAAGGGTGGGGACGATCGGAGGCGGCGTGCGGATTCTGCTCGGCTACGCCAGACCGCACCGCTGGGTGCTGCTGGGCGGGACGATGCTGGCGGTGCTGGGCAGTGCTGCGGGGCTCGCCCAGCCGTTGGCGGCGAAGGCGGTGATCGACGCGCTGGCGGCGGACGGATCACTCGTCTCGTCGCTGGTACTACTCAGCGTTCTGGTTCTGGCGAGCGCCGTAGTCAACGGTGGTTACAGTTGGCTGCTGGCCCGCACCGGCGAGCGGGTGGTGCTGACGGTCCGCCAGACCGTGGCCGGGCGGTTGGTTCGGCTGCGGATCCCGGAGCTCGACGTCCGCCAGCCCGGAGACCTGGTCGCTCGGGCCACGGCGGACACCACGCTGCTGCGCGGGGCCACCACCTCGGCGCTGGTACAGCTGGTCAACGGCACTGTCGGGCTGATCGGAGCCCTGGTTCTGATGGCCGTGCTCAATCTGCTGCTGTTCGGGGTGACCGTCGCCGTGCTGGTGGTCGTGGGCGTCGTTGTCGGGGTGGTGCTGCCCCGCATCCGGGCGGCGACGGTGCGGGCGCAGGAGTCGGTCGGGCTGATCGGCGCGGCGCTGGACCGGGCGCTCGGCGCGGCGCGCACGGTCAAGGCCTCAGGCGCCGAGCAGCGGGAGACGGTCGCGGTCAGCGCCGCCGCCGAGCGTTCCTATCGCGCCGGTCTGGACAGCGCGCGCTGGAACGCCGTGCTCGCGGTGGTGTCCGAGCTCTCGCTCCAGCTGTCCTTTCTGGCGGTCCTCGGCGTGGGCGGGGCGCTGGTGGCGGCCGGAACGCTGCCGGTGTCCACGCTGGTGGCGTTCCTGCTCTACCTCTTCTATGTCACCGTCCCGATCAGCGAGCTGGTCATGGCGGGCAGTTCGGTGCAGCAGGGGCTGGGCGCGGCGCAGCGCCTGACCGAGGTCGACCGGATGTCGGTGGAACCCGATGTCGACTCCGCCGGTGTGCCGCTCCCCCGGTCCGACCGGCCACCGACCATCCAGCTCGACGGCGTGCGGTTCGCCTACCCGGGTCGCGACCCGGTGCTGCACGGGATCTCGCTGCGGGTGCCGGATGGCACGAGTGCCGCGCTCGTCGGTCCGTCCGGGGCGGGCAAGTCCACGGTCTTCTCGCTGCTGATGCGGTTCCACGAGCCCGACGGCGGCCGGATCACCCTCGACGGCCGCCCACTGGCCGAGCTCCCGCGCGTGGAACTGCGCCGCCGCGTCGGATTCGTGGAGCAGGACGCGCCGGCGCTGGCCGGCACGTTCGGCGAGAACCTGCGCTACGCGGCACCGGACGCCACGGACGCCGAGGTGACCGAGGTGCTGCGCGCCACCCGGCTCGACGAGCTGGTCGCGCGGCTGCCCAGCGGGCTGGACACCGACGTCGGCCCCCGTGGCGTGGCGCTGTCCGGCGGCGAGCGGCAACGGCTCGCGATCGCCCGGGCCCTGCTGCGCCGCCCGGAGGTGCTGCTGCTCGACGAGGCGACCTCGCAGCTCGACGCCCGCAACGAGGAGGCGCTGCGCGAGACGATGCGCCGAGCCGCCGAGTACTGCACAGTGCTCGTCATCGCCCACCGGTTGTCCACCGTGCGCGATGTCAATCACATCGTCGTCCTGGAAGCGGGCCGCATCCGCGCGACGGGACGCCATGACGAGCTACTGGCGTCCGACTCGCTGTACCAAGAGCTGGCAGCCACCCAACTCATCCAGACCTGAGCGGGCCGCGCGCCCCTCGCACAACCGGATCGGGGCGCTGAGGGGCTATGCGGGTGGTGGCCTGGTGAGGGCGTCAAGTAGCGAGGTCAGGACCGGGTGGACGCGGTCCGGGGCGGTCAAGATGGCCAGATGATCGTCGGTCAGCCGGTGTACCGGTCACCCGGCCGCGGCGGCGTGATCGGCGTCGGCGGCGTAGTACGGACTGAGCTGCAAATAGGCGGCGGGTCCAGCCCACACCGTGAGCGGGGTGGGCTGCTTGAAGTAGCTCAGGGACAGTGGTGGCAGCTCCTCGATGAAACGCGCCCGCAACGGGGCGTCGGGGATCGTCTCGGTGAGCACCTCGGGGTCGAACCAGTCGCTCCAGCGGGGCAGCACGCCATTCTCGTCAGCAAGGCTGGTGAGGTGCGCGGCCAGCGGTGGCGGCACGGTGTCGAACCAGCTTGCGCCGGGATGCGGTAGCCCGGCATCCACATAGATCACCCCGACGGTGGCGGTGACGGCGGCGATTGCGGGCAGCAACGGCCCCGCCCCGCTGTGCCCGACGAGCACGGTACGACTC
>JBOHHD010000601.1:0-14586 GCA_050700515.1 Pseudonocardiaceae bacterium | reverse complement strand
GCCGCTTCCCTGTACCCGCTGGCGCTTGCGACGATCCCTCGCAAGGGGAGTGAGCGATGGCGGCGGGTATGACCAGCAGGCGGCAACGATCCGTGGAACTGGCGAGGTTGTCGGACGATCGGGAGCGGCTGGTGCTGTGGGAGGATCGCGACCGGATCGCCCGCGATCTGCACGACCTGGTGATCCAGCGACTCTTCGCCACCGGACTCGGGCTCCAGGGCACGATGCGGCTGACCCGAGACCCCGAGGTGGCGCAGCGGCTGTCGTCCTCCGTCGCGGCGCTCGACGACACCATCCGCGAGATCCGGCAGGCGATCTTCTCGCTGCGCTGCACCGGCGAGCACGGGACGAGCCCGCGCCACGAGGTGCTGATGATCCTGGACGAGGCTGCGCAGGTGCTTGCTTTCGACCCCGTAATGCGCTTCGAGGGGCCGGTGGACAGCGTGGTGCCCGCCACGGTGGTCCCGCAGCTCACCGCGGTGCTGCGAGAGGCGCTGGCCAATATCGGACGCCATGCCGAAGCGAGCGCGGCGCTGGTGGAACTGGCCGTGACAGGCACGGCGATTCGTCTCACCGTGCGCGACGACGGTATCGGGCTACCCGCGCAGCGGACCGACAGCGGCCTGGCCAACCTGGCCAAGCGAGCCGAAGAGCTCAACGGTCACCTCAAGGCCCGCTCAGTCCTCCCCCACGGCACCGAGCTGATCTGGCAGGTGCCGCTGACTCGTTAGCCCGCCGTGAGCCAGGCGAGCATCTGTCTCAGCCGCCGCCCCCGCAGCGGAGCTGTGGCCGGATCGTCGATCAGCTCCCGCATCCGCTCCGCCGCCCACTGCTCCACGCCTGCGTTCAGGAAATCGTCGACGAGCGAAACATCATCCCTGGGGGTGTAGCCCTGCCAGCCGAGCAGATGGGACCAGACCGACCGAGCTAGATCCAGTTGTCCAACAGCCGCGAGTGCGCACACAAGTTGCCTGCGCTGATAAATGCTCAACTCCGGACGTGTCCGGGCGGCTTCCGCCGCCGACTGCGCTGCCGACTCGCCTTCGAGACACAGTAGGTTACCTAATGCGTCACGAAGCGCCTCACCGTCGATTTGGGGATGGGCGACGAGCGCTCGGGCGCAGAACACGCACGCCTCCTCGACCTCCAGGTCGGGATCGTCGAGCGCGTCCATGACACCCGCGAGCCAGGCCGACTTCGGATTTTGCTTTCCCAGGCTCATCAGTTGTGACACCGCGACTACTCGATCAGCCTTGAGTAGCACCGACGCGGCCTGTTTGTATTCAGTCCGACTGCCGTGCCGCGAGCGAAGCACAAGCACGGCCAACTCAGTCGCGGCGGCCTGCTCTCCAGCGTCCTGGAGATGCTGTGCTGTCCATGCCTGATCGTAAGTACAGAGAGCAGTGCCGCGGTCGATTGAGTCCAGGACGAATCTCCCCCCCGGCTCCATGGCCAGCCATGCTTCGATGAGGTTGTGTGCGCCAATACCATTAGGAATCCAGCCTACAAGCAAGGCGCTGACCCGGGAGACCACTGCGGCTTCGGGATACGCTGCGAGATGTTTGAGTATCCGAGCCGCCTGCCACACTCTTTGCCGGTTGCTCCCTGCAGACCAGCGGTCCGCCGCGAGAAGCACCCTGGGGACAGCCGCAGCGCCGTGCACTAATAGCAGAGTCTTGGCTGCCATCACCACCGCGTCACCATCCGCCGCCTCGTCTTCCAATATGGCACCGGCAAGGAACTCGGCGGTCGTTCCGTCGCCTGCTTTCTCTAGAGAGGCAGCGAGCCGAGCTCTGCCCTCGTGGTCATCCACAGGTCGGTCACCGGCCAGCGCAGCGATCTCGGGAATGGCTGATTCGCCTTGTACAGCGAGCCATGCCTCGGTGGCTCGCCTAAGATGCTGGGAGGTGGATCTCGTACTTTCCAAGACCGAGCGCGCCAGGCCCGCTACATCCGTCGCTAGGTTGAAAATTCGCATCACTTCGGTGGCGTCGGTTCGCTCGTCCGCGTCGGAATCTGGTTCTTCGGCCATCTGGAGTGCGCGATGCTTGACCATATCGATGGCTGCTTGACCAAGCCTGGCCGCGATTCGCGCGCACTTGTGCAGAGGCTGGCCATACACCGATGGCAGCAGCTCGGCCAGTAGTAGTTGGGCACGCTCACCACCACGCAGCCGTTCAAAGGCTTCCAAGGCTGAAACGCGGCGGGACCAGCGGACTTTTTGGTCGCCAGCTAATGCGTCCAAGCGAGCAGGAACGGCCGGGTGGTCGAACAACCCACCGAGCACCTCGAATCCCTCGTCAGCCCAACCAGAATTAGAATTGTCGAGGTTGCGAACCAACATGAAGAGCCGGTCGATCACACGAATGGCCATGGTGTCCGGTACGGAGACGCCCTCGGCCATCAGCCGGCCGGCGAGCAGGATTCGTCGCGGATCCAGCGAGGACAGCAGGCGATCGACCACCGCGCCGATGTCGTGTCCCGGCTGGTCGGCCCACATGGCGAAGGTGAACAACAGGAAGGTCCGGTCCGCCTCCCGCAGCCCCCGGCGGATCCAGGCGTCCAACTCGCCGAAGTCGTCACCGATGGTCTCCGCGTGCGATCGTGCCGACAGGAATTCGGCGAAGGACTGGTGCAGGAAACGAAACTCGCGTTCTCGTGCCGCCAGCAGGCCGGTCCCGACCAATTCCTCCCAGAGGTGGTCCTCCCAGCCGTCGATCAATACCACATCTTCGGGCACCCGGTCGCGGACCCACTCCACCGCACCCTGCCACAGCTGGTCGTCCCGACTCTCCAGCCGGCGGCGAGCCAACGCTCCGAGGATCTCCGAACGGCTCTGGTGCAGCCACCGTACGAAGGTCAACAACTCGGGGTTGTCCTCGTGGTGCTGGCGCAGCTGGGTCAGCGGGTTGCGCTTACCGCTGCGGTCCCCCGCGAGATAGCTGCAGAACCGTTCATACAGGCTGATTCGGCTGGTGGGCAGCGGCTTGCCTGGTTCCTTGACCGCACTCACCGCGGCGATCGTGGCCAGCAGCGGATTGCGGACCAGCTCGCGCAGGCGGGGGTCGGGGATCTCGTCGAGCCCGTCCACCAGCACCAACCAGCGGGTGCCTTGGACCCGGCCGGCGAACAGCCCCGGATCGGGGTCCTCCAGCAGGCTTCGTCCGAGGCTGCGGCAGGCCGCCTCGGCGAGCACCGCGCTCCACGAACCATTGCTGTCCAGGGAACGGGCGGACACCCGAAGCGGCACCACCGGCTCGGTGATCGGTGCGTCGACCGCGCTGTCCTCCCGCAGCCACAACCGGGACAGGCTGCCCGCCAGATAGCTACTCATGGTCGACTTGCCCGCACCGGGTTCTCCCGTGATCACCAGGTGGTCGTGATGCTCGAGCGCGTCGGTAACCGGCACTGCGGCCCGCGGCCCGCTCGCCGCGGCGGGTTCCTCAGCGGTGGGTCTCCCGGCCGTGGTGTCCTCTCGTTCGTTCCGATTGGTCGTCGCCCGGACGCGTACCTGCTGCCGTACATACACACTTGACAGGGGCGGTTCCCGCACGGCGAGCAGCCTGTAGAGGGAATTCGCGGGGGCGCGGAACGATGGATTCCTGCATCCGTACGATCCGCGAGGAGGGTAGCCGTGGGAGAGCTCCTTGGCTTTGTCGCCGGTCACCCATTGCCGGGTGTAATCCTGCTGCTGGTCACCGCCGTCTGCGGTGTCCTGCGAGGTTGGACCACCCACCGCACGACCTTCCGGCACGAGACCGAGGCCACCCGGCGTGTGCAGCTTGCCGTCGGCGGCACGAGTTCCACCGAACGTGCGGCCGTGGTGCGCGCCTGTGCCGACCTTGAGGCGGCCTCCCACTCGGTGCGGCGCTCACGCAGGCCACCGGTCAATCGGCGATGCTGGTGACCGATGAACATGTCCGGCACCGGCAGCTCACTGAGTGCTGCAGGCCACGGAGTGCTGCACCAGGGCGATGAGGGTGTCCAGGCTGGCGCGGGGATCCCGGGCGTCGGTCTGCACCAGGGGGCAGCTCGGCGGCAGCGCCAGCGCCTCGCGCACGGCGTCCACCGGGAACTCAGGGGTGCCGGGGAAGTGGTTGATCGCCACGGCGAACGGTAGCCGGCGATCCTCGAAGTAGTCGATCGCGGCGAAACAGTCGTCCACCCGGCGCACATCGACGAGCACGATCGCCCCGACCGCGCCGCGGGCGAGTTCATCCCACATGAACCAGAACCGGTTCTGCCCGGGCGCGCCGAACAGGTAGAGAATGAGCTGCTCGTCGACGGTGATGCGACCGAAGTCCATCGCCACCGTGGTGGTGGACTTGTTCGGGACCCCGGCCGCGTCGTCGATGCCGACCGACAGGGAGGTCATCTCCTCCTCGGTACTCAACGGTGGGATCTCCGAGAGAGACCCGACGAACGTGGTCTTTCCCACTCCGAACCCGCCGGCCACCAGTACCTTCAGCGGGATGAGCCGATGCTCGGCGCTCGGGGTGGACCCGGGCCTGTCCCTAGCGAGCGCGTAGTCCATTCAGCAACCTCTCCAAGGTTTCTTCGCCCGGTCCACCACCGATGCCGTCGGTGGACCGGGGTAGGTGCACGGTGAGGAACCCGGCATTGGCCAGGTCGCTGACCAGAACCCGAGCCACACCCGCCGGGACATGCAGCGCCGCACCGATCTCCATCACCGAGGTCGGCCGCATCGACATCCGCACGATGGCCCGACGTTCCACCTGCAGCATCGGCAGGTTCTGCACGGCCAGTTCGGTAGCGGTCACCAAGGCTTCCAGTGGTAGGTCCTGACCGGCGGTCCTGGTCCGTCCCTGGGTGAGCACGTAGGCCGGAACGACTCGATCATCCTGATGCCAGCCGTACTGGCTACCGTGCTGATCCCCGTCATGTTCACTGCCGGTCATGACTGCTTCCGGGGCGCCGGGGTCAGTGCATGCCCCACCCGGGCGGCCAGCATCGTCATCTCGTAGCCGATCAGCCCCATGTCGCACTGCCGCTCGGCGACCACGGCGAGCGTGGAGCCCTGGCTGATCGACGTCATGAACAGGTATCCGCCGGTCATCTCTACGATCGTCTGGTTGACCGGCGCCAGGCTGAGC
This sequence comes from Pseudonocardiaceae bacterium, assembly GCA_050700515.1. Taxonomy (GTDB): domain Bacteria; phylum Actinomycetota; class Actinomycetes; order Mycobacteriales; family Pseudonocardiaceae. The sequence goes on along the minus strand of JBOHHD010000601.1, from coordinate 9,472 downwards.
AGGTGCGCTGCCCCCTTCGCCAGACTCACCAACCCTGAGGTGGCGGCCGACAGTTGGTCGCTGAGAGTGGTATCGATGCTTACCGAGGTGGCCAGTGGCAGGCCGTCCCCGGAAACCACCAGAGTGTGGCGTACTCCGGGGGTTCCCCGCATGAAGTCAGTGAGCAGCCAATCGAGTTGCCCGTTGACCGGGCCAGCCATACTCATGACCTGGTACCTGTTCCGTTCGGTGAGCTGACGTGGTCGGTGCCGACCTGCTGTTGGGCAGCTTGTCTACTGGCCTGGAAGCGGGACAGCGCATCCCTGGCCTGCTCCGCGTCGGGAGCTGCCGCAGCCTGGGGAGTGTTCCCGTCGTCCGAACCAGATCGGGGGACAGCTCCGCCCGAGGACGACGAGCGGCGCAACTCGGGGGCGAGATTCGCTTGCGGGATGCGACGGGTGAGCAGCATGTCCGGTTCCGGCTCGTCACGAGGCGGGGGTGCCGGCAGGGCCACCGTCTCCACCATGGGAGCGACGTCACCGATCATCGGTTTGGCGGTGGGGTAGAGGGGATCCATCCAGCTGGTGGCCTGCACTGTCGGCTGTCGGGTCGGCGTCCACCAACCCGTCCAGTCCGCACAGTCCTCATGGTCGTCGGGCCGGGCATGCAGACCCCGCCCGATGCCGTTCACGGTGCCGTTCGAGTAGGCGAGGCCGGTGGAGGACCGAGGCTGGCGAGGATTGGGAATGTCCGTGCGTGGGACAGCCGAGGTTGACGCCCCGACCGGCCTGATGGGCAGCGGGGTGGCGATGCGCAGGCTGGTGTCCACCGACGTACCCGACTCCGGGTCGAGCTGCTGTGGATTCGCGGCGAACAGCTCGGCGGGCAGCACGACGACGGCGGTGACGCCGGTGCCCGGGGTGGGGGTCAGCGATGCCTCGATCTGATGGCGGGCGGCGAGCCTGGCCACGACGTGCAGCCCGAGTCGTTGCGACATCGAGAGATCGACATCCCGGGGATGGCTGAGCAGCTCATTGGCGGCGGCCATGTCCTCGGGTCGCATTCCTACTCCCCAATCCTCCACGGTGAGCACGGCGGCGCCGGGCATCCGCAGGTAGGGCCGGGTGCGGATGGTGACGTTGGTCTCCGGGGGGGAGAACCGCACCGCGTTCTCGGTCTGTTCGGCCAGGACATGGGTCAGATCGGTCACCGTGTGACCGAGCACCTCCATCCGCTCATCGACGGCGAACTCGACCCGATTCAGGTCCTCGGTCTCGGCGATCGCCGCACGCACCACGTCGATGAGACGAACCGGCTCACTCCAGATCCGTGTCGGCTCCTCACCGGAGAGCACCAGCAGGCTCTCCGCGTTGCGCCGGATGCGGGTGGCCAGGTGATCGATCCGGAACAGCTCCCCCAGCGCGTCGGGGTCACGCTCCTTCTCCTCAAGCTGGTTGATGATGTCCAGTTGCCGGTAGAGCATGCTCTGATTGCGCCGAGCGAGGTTGACCAGCAGCTCTGAGGTGAACTTACGTTGGATGATCTCTGCGTCGGCCAGCTTGGTGGTCAGCGCCATCGCCTTGTGCTGTTCGTCCTCGGTGGTGCGCCAGAAGATCACCACGCCGACGCAGGCGAAGAGCACCGCGATCCCGTGGATGGCCGACCAGACCCAGGGGTTCGCCTGGGCGGGTGGGTGGTTGAAAATCAGATCGGTCTGCCAGGCGGTTCCGATGCCGTGGCTGAACACCGTGAACACGATGTTCCACAGGAACGGCACCCAGTCCTGGTAGAGCGCGATGAAGCCGATAATGATGAAGAAGTGGAAATGGGCCTCGATGGTGCCGTTCGTCATCCCGACCAGGGCTGAAGAGCAGTACACCAGCCCGGCGGTGACGAAGAACGAGGCCACCCGCCGGTGCGGTACCACGCTACCGAGCAGGAGGCACGCCGTCGGGACGGCCAGGACGAACAGGGCGATGTTCGCGAAGCTGTGGCCGAGCCAGAGCCCCAATACGAGAAACACCGGGAGGTGCAGGAAGAGTATCCACAGCAGAAACCTGTGACGCCTGCGCCAGGCGGCGTCATCGAGCAGATTACCGCGCGGAAGGTAGTTCAGGAGCCTCGTCAGCGACACCGTGGGGTCCATCCATGGTTGGAGGGTTCAACCTGCCGTAGGGAACTCAGCAACACAATGATCATGTGGGTTTCTCGCTCGTTTTTTTGGCCAGACCGCGGCATGTTACTGCGATGTGGTGCCGGTGCGAACCCTGCACGTTGCGCCGAGTAGGTGATCCCCTTCTTATCTATGGCATACGGTCCAATGTGTTAGGCCGAATGCACTAATACGTCCGCCATCGTTCCGGCTACGGCAGGCACAGTGTTCATCGTTCACGCAGAGTGGCGCCGAAAACCGCTATCTGGGTGCGACGCTCCATTTGCAGTTTGGCCAGCAGCCGTGACACATGGTTCTTGACGGTCTTCTCGGCGAGGTAAAGCCGCGCGCCGATCTCCCGGTTGGACAGGCCGTCGGCGATCAGCGCCAGTACCGCGCGCTCCCGGTCGGACAGCGCATCGAAACGCGGGTCGACCGCGGGCGGTCCTTCGCGCAGCCGGGTGAGTACATTCGCCGTCACGGCAGGATCCAGCAATGACTGACCCCGCGCGACCCGCCGTACCCCCTCGACCAGATCGGTGCCGCGGATCTGCTTGAGCAGGTAACCTGCGGCGCCGGCCATGATCGCGGCGAACAGTGCTTCGTCATCGTCGTAGGAGGTGAGGATCAGGCAGGCGACCGAGGGTAGCGCCGACCGGATCTCCCGGCAGACCTCGACGCCGCTGCCGTCGGGTAGCCGGGCATCCAGCACCGCCACGTCCGGCCGGACAGCGTGGATGCGGCGCAGCGCCTCATCGGCCCGCCCCGCCTCGCCCACCACCTTGATATCGTTCCCCTGCTCAAGCAGGTCACGCAGCCCTCATCGGACCACCTCGTGATCGTCGAGTAGGAACACCCGCACCGCGACGCGGATCGCACCGTCCTGCTCCACGCATCCATGCTAGGACCCGGCAGCGGCGGCGGCGACCGAACACCGCTCCTGCTCGATGTTGCGCCCACAAGCCGTGACCAGCCTGAATCCCTCCGATCGGCGGTGCCCGTGGCAGCCATCACGAGTAGCTTTCCAGCCAGGGGACCCGGGGGCGGGTGTACTCAGGCAGGCCGGGTGATGCCGTGAGGAGTGACTGTGGGTCAGGCGGGGATGCGGTGCATTGTGCATAGCACCTCTCCTCTTGGCCTGATCGAGTTACAGGGCGCCCTGCGGATGGACACCACCCCGCGATTACGGACCGTCGCGCGAAAAGTCATGGCCGAGGCGCCGTACGCGATCATCCTGGATCTTTCCGGTCTGGACGATGTTGAGGAAGCGAGCGTCTCGGTATTCCCCGCGCTGGGCCACCAGGCCGCCGCCGCGGCCGACGGTGAGCTGATCCTCGCTGCCGCCTGCCCGACCACGCGGGCCGTGCTGCGCAGATCCGCCCCGTTGTTCGTGCGGATGTTCGACACCCGGGCGCAGGCCATGGAAGCGGCCCTGCGGGCCCCGGCTCGGCGCCGGGTGACCCGGCAACTGCCTGCGGATCCGCATGCCGGGCGGACCGCCCGCCGAGTGCTTGAGGAGGTGTGCAGCCGATGGCGGCTGGATCCGCTGCTCGACTCGGCACAGATGATCGTCACCGAGTTGGTGACCAACGCGGTCCAGTACGTCGGTGAACCCATCGAACTGTGCGTCACCGTTCGTCAACAGGTGTTGCGCATCGCGGTGAGCGACCGCAGCAGAGTGCTACCCGTCCTGCCGGGCGTCGGTACCGAGAGCCCGTCGGCGGGCGGCCTGCGATTGGTCGGGTACCTGGCGAGTCGTTGCGGTGTCATCCCCACGGTATGGGGCAAGACCGTCTGGGCGGATCTGGTGATAAATCTCCCCCAGCACACGCATCCGCAGCGAATGGCAGGTCACCCTCGACTGGCCCTTCCCGCGTGACTCATCGAGTCCCATGGGGACCCAGCGTAGTAGCAAGACTACTCCAAAGGCGTGGCTTCCGGACTGATCAGGTGAGATAATCGAGAATATCTTGCAAAGAGTATTCGATATGGGGGCCGAATGGTGGGCCCGGGATCCACCTGGCAGAGCGCCGCAATGCACGTCGGCACGTTGTTGCTGTCCGGTGAGGATCCGCACGCCCTTTCCTTGACCCTCGTTGAGCACGCCCTGCGGCTGGGGGATGTCGCTGGCGCGGCCATCACCGCTGTCGGCGCGGACCCGGTCCTGTTGCGGGTGGTTGTGGGAATCGGGGTGCTGCACCCGGGGCCGGTGGGGGAGCTCGTCCTGCGCCGGGGGTCGATATCGCAGCTCACCCGGACCACGGGCACGGTGATCGTCGTTGACGATTTGGTAACCGACCCGCGCATGTCCAGCTCTGCGGCCCGGATCCCGGGGATCGGACCGGCGATCGCTGCTCCGCTCGGCGATGACATGGTGCTGCTGGTCGCCCGCGCCACCGGGACGTCGCCGTTCTGCGGGTCGGACGTCGAGGTGATCGCATCGTTCGCCGGCCAGGTGGGCCGGGCGCTGACGCTGGCCGACGCCCGCAGGCAGCGGGAGCGCAGGCGCCTGATCGAGGATCGGGAACTCATCGCCACCCAACTGAACGAACAGGCGATGCAGGCGTTGCTGGGGATCAGCACGACGGTGCATGGCTTGACCGCTCGTATGCAGTCCCCCGACGATGCCCAACGTCTCGCCGACCAAGCGGATCGTCTCGACGCCGTACTCAGACAGATGCAGCGGGCGATCTTCGGGCTGCATCTGCACCCCGCCGACTGACGGTCGCCGCAGGTGAAGACAGCGCGACGACCGTGGTCTGGGTCAACTACCCGAACAGGCTCACGATCATCACCAACACACCGAAGAGCGCCATCGCCAGTACCAACCCGAAGAATCGCAGCAATACCCAGCTTCGTGTCATACGCCCCCACCCTCTCCTCCTGGATACTGCTCGCCGTGCAGCACGGAATCGTGGTTATCGGCACCCCGCCGGCCGCCATTCGGAACCGAATCGAGATCACCTGCGGTTGCTCGCCCGGCTCAGCCCTTGCTGGTGGTGATGCTCTTCGGTTGTTCCGCTTCGGGCTGCTCGGACAGATTGATACGGATCTCCAGAATACCGTCTCGATAGGTCGCGGAAATTTCTTCGCTGGATACACCAATCGAATGTCCTGCCTTCGAGGCCGTGGGTCGAGGGGCCTAGGTCACCCGATCGGGCCGGCCGTCCCATGGACTGGGGCCTTTGGTCCGATTGCGGGGTAATCTCGAAGAGCGCGGTGGCTATCTTCTAGGCTGGACTTTTTAGGGAGCCGGTGATGGTGGCACCACGGAACGGCGACTTCGACCTTGTCGCCAGGGCGCTTGCGCGCGCCGTCGCGTCCGAGGCCGTCACCTGGGCGGTGGGTGCTCGAATCGGTGACGCGGCCGTGCCGGCGTTGTTCCGGCTGCGTGGCGCGCTATGGTTTGGGTCCTCTGCGGCGGTGGCAGGTCTGTGGGCCGGTGGGGGTCAGATGTTGTTCATGCTGGCTCGACGGCCGTGGTGATCTGGATGGGTATGGCAGTGACCGCGCATACCGGGCTGCTGTGGAGGCTGCGGGACCGGCCCGCGATGGCCCTGTGCGGTGGCGGTGCTGCGGTACTGCTGGGTGCGGCAATCACCGCGGGGGGAGTGGTCCGACGCAGCTACGCTGCTCGGTCTCGGCGCGGCGATCGCCTTGATGGCGTTAGGGGTCGCTACAGAGCGGGTACCGTTGATCGTGGTCGGTCTTGTCGGCGGTTTTACTCACCTGCCCTGGACCGTCGGTCAATTCTTCATCGATTTCCTCGGTGTGCCGTTGGTCATGGTCCTCTGCGGTATCGTCCTGTTCGCGGTCACGTTGTTACTCCTGCGCAGGCGGTCACCGGCCGTGTCAACTCAGTGAGTTCTTTTCTCATCCGAGTAGGGGCTGGTCGGTGTTGGCGGGCAGGGGTAGCGTCGCTATTGCGCAAGAAATGGGCCCGTTCACACGAGAGTAAGGTACATCATGTCTGTCTCACGGATCTATCTGGCACTGATCGGAATCACTATTGTTGCGGGTCTCGTCGCTTCCCCGGCATTGGGGGCACCGTTCGCTGGTGACGAGCGCTCCGCCAGCATGGCCATTATCGTGGCAGCTTCCGACAAGGTCGGTCAAGGGTGGTTCGGCGGATAGTGCACGGCGTGTGGCGGTGATGTCAGGCAGATCGGCACAGACAATCCAGCTGACCCAGCTCCTTCTCGGCCCGGCCGGCCTCGGGAATGTCGAGATCTCGATACAGTGCGACCGCCTGCAACCAGTGGCTGTGAGCGCCTTCATGAAGGTCACCGGCATGCATGGCCCGCGCGATACCATGGTGAGCTCGGGCCTGCTCACGAAGGTCGCCGGTCCGACTGGCGAAGGTCAATGCGTTCCGATGATTTGCTAACGCATCGGAGTGGTTGCCGCTGGCCTGATAGGTTTCGCCCAGATCGTTATGAATATCCGTTTCCAGCGTCGGATCTCCCAGGTTCCTGGCGATTTCGAGGGCGCGTCCGTGATATTCTATTCCGGCTTCCAGTCTGCCCATGTTCCGATATGCGGTACCCAGGTAGTTCAAGGAGAATGCGGCACCATGTGGGTACTTGATTTGTTCGGAGATCGTCAGTGCCCGCTGGTGCAATGCCACGGCGTCGTCGAGTTGTCCCAGCTTCTGTCGTACGCTGCCGATGTTGTTCAGCGCATATACTTGTCCCTGCCGGTCGTTCACCGTACGAAGGATCGACAGTGCCTCGTTATGGCGTCCTAATGCTGCTTGCAGGAAACCGAGTCGTTCATCAAGATCGCCGAGGTTGTCCAATACGTTGGCACAACCACGTTGGTCGTTGATCTCACTGTAAAGATCTATCGCCCTGCTGTAGTGTGCGCGCGCATCGGTGAAGCGACCCAACCGCTTGCCGGCCAAGCCGAGGGCGCTGCGCGCGTCAGCTTCACCATGTGGATCACCTAACCTGAGCCAGAGTTGCAAGGACTGACTGCCCAGATCCAATGCCTGCTGTGAGTCGCCTGCCCGCCAGCATGCCACGCTGAGCCACTGCAGAGCCTGCGCCTGACCCCAGACGTGTCCCCCGGCGCGGGCCGCGTGCAGAGCAAGCCAGAGGGTTTCCCGCCAATCGTCGAGGTGGCCGCGAATGTAGAGGTAGCGCCACACCACGCAGGCCAGTTTCCACGCCACTTCGTTCCGCCCGCCATGAGCGGCAAGGCGAATTCCCGCGACCAGATTGGGATGCTCCAGCCGCAACCAGTCCAGCGCATCGTCCTCCGTTACGAAGAAGGAACTGAACCTGGTGGGTTCGAGGTCGGGTGGCAGGCGGTGTCGGTCGTGCGGAAAGGCAGCGGCAGCGGCAGCGGTCGCCTTGTGCAAGAAGTAGTCGAGCAACCGGGAGACGGCGGCGTCCCGATCGGTCGGATCATCACCGGTGAGCATCTCGGCGTAGGTACGAAGCAGATCATGGAGGCGATAGCGTCCCGGCGATGCTTCCTCCACCAGACTGAGACGATGGAGGATCTCCAGCAGCCCGTCGATGTCGCTTTCTGCCGCGTCCGCCAGGGCAGCAACGGCACAGCTGTCGAATTCTGGACCCGAGACGGCACCGAGTAGACGGAACACCTGTTGTTGGCCGGGGGTGAGCTGCTCGTACGATACGTAGAAAGCTGCCGCGAGGCGCCGCTCCGCAGGATCGAATTGGGTGAGCCGCAGCGCCCTTTTGCGCAGCAAGTCCGCAAGATAGTCCAGTTGCCAGCGAGGATGGGCCAGGAGACGACCGGTGACGAGTCGGATGGCGAGAGGTAATCTTCCGGCCAGCTCGACTATGTCGTGCGCCGCGTCGACCTGCCGGCCGATCCGTTCGGGGCCGACGATCTGGGTGAGTAAGGCAAGTGCATCACCTGGCGGCATGGGGTCGAGATGCACTCCGCGGCTGTAGTCCAGCCCACTGAGCCGACGTCGGCTGGTGACGATGACGAGGGAGCCGGCGGTGCCGGGCAGCAGCGGCTCCACCTGCGCCTCATCCTTGGCATTGTCAAGCAGGATGAGTCTGCGGGTGTTCGACATCTTGCTGCGGTAAAGGGCAGCTCTGTCTTCCAGATCCTTGGGAATAGCGGCGCCTGGTATGCCGAGCATCGTGAGCAGACGGGCGAGCGCATGGCCGGGAGGGAGGGGATCAAGAGTGGGCGTGAATCCGTGGAGATCGACGAAGAGCTCACCGTCGGGGAAGTACGGCGCCAGCTGATGTGCGGCGTGGATGGCCAGCGCCGTCTTACCGACACCAGGCATTCCACTGACGGTCAGGACCGGAGGCGGGACGGGATCACCGTCAACGATACGTCCGACGGTCAGTAGCGCATCAAGTTCCGCGCTGCGGCCGGTGAAGGTACGCAGATCCCGCGGCAGCCGCACCGGTCGGCGTTCCGCATCACTCCGTAACGCCAGCTCTTGGAGGGCTTTGAGCTCCGACGAGATATCCATCCCGTTGTCTCGAACCACCCTGATCGTTCGATTGGCCACATCCAGCGCACCGTTGCGGTCACCGGCCGCCAGCATCGCTTTTCCTAGGAGGACGGCCAGACGCTCGTGTTCCGGGTGATCCGAAACGATTGTGTACAGATGGTCCTGGGCTGCTCCGTAGTTACCGTTGTCAATTTCCAGTGCAGCCAAGTCGTGCAGGACGTCGAGTCGGATGCGTTGGAGCTGACGCTGATAAGGAAAACGAAGCTCATCGTTGTCCAGGTCGGCGAGGAACTCTCCGTGCCAGAGCTCGGATGCTTCGCGAAGCAGCATGAGGGCACCACTGTCGTCACCATTTCGCTGCGCTATCTGGGCCTGGTTCCGCAGATCGGCGAACCGAAAGTAATCGATTTGAGTGAGGTCGACACGGAGCGTGCGGGTGTTGAGCTGATCCTTGTCCAGCCGAATTTCATCTCCTTCGGCACCCCTGAATATCTTTCGTAGGCGAGAGATATAGGTGTTGATGAGCTTTGTCGCGGACTCGTGGGCGGCAGGTCCCCAGACGATCTCAGTAAGCCTTTCCACGGACACCGGCTTGTTGGCTTCCAGCAACAACGCGGCCAACACGTAACGCTGCTGTCGGTCGCCGAGATCCACCGGCCTGCCGCAGTGGCGTGCCTCCAGGGCTCCCAAGAGCCGGAACTCCATATCAACTTCCTGCCTCGCGGACCTGCTGGTGCACCGGGGGGTCGGGCACGGTTCAGGTCAAGTCTCCCACGATGTCAGGACGATCCAACTCTCGTCCAGTCACAATCCATTCCCGCGTGAGAGGCTTCAACCAATCGACCTCCGAGGAACTTGGTAGGCGGAGCGTCGATGCCGGCGGCCGATGGGGG
>JBOHHD010000600.1:0-7081 GCA_050700515.1 Pseudonocardiaceae bacterium | reverse complement strand
GCGCGATCGTCACGGCGAGCAGCGTGACGATCGCGAGCCGGCCGAGGACGTTCACCGTGCCCTGCCGCTTGCGGTTGGGATTCTCACTGGTGGCGAACCGGGCCGCCGACCGGTGGATAAGGGCCATGTTCAACAGGCCTAGGCCGAGCCCCAAACATCCGAACAAGGCAATCGGCAGGTGGCCCATCGGAGCGAGCAGCGCCACAGCAGCCACCGCCAGGCACACTGCCGCGACGGCGAGTCGCCGCAGGTGTCCGGCAGATCTCGCCGGACCCAGATCGGGAATCACTGTCGTCCTTCCACTCTTCTGATCATGTGATTGATCATGTGATCATGCATTAGTTGATCATAAATTTGGTGATCATTGCCTATCGTGGTCTTGATCTGATCATGGTCGAGCCGGCTACTCCTTCAGAATGGTCCTGATCTGGTGATAGATGTAGAGGCAGCTGGCTACGATTCCCAGACCCAGTCCCACCAGGAGGAACATCGGGAGAGTATCCAGAGTCAGATCGACCACCCACCCAAGACCCAGGCCGACCACCAGGCAGGCAGCCGTCGTCAGTCCGAAGCTCAACAGGGTCGAGAGGTCCGGGTCACGGCGTTGCTCCACGACACCTACCTCTACAGGTGCATGCCATCACGCGGAGCCAACGCTGCCATCGCTCAAAGGCACTCCTCGCAGTCCAGGGACAGCATGCATTTGGTGAACGAAAGGTGAACGCTGTCGATGGGCCGATCTGACCGATCCCAACCGGGGTCAACACAGCCTCAGACAACACCCAGTCGGGACAAGGCAGACGTTAGCACACGACTTAGGCACGATCCGGCACGCCCCCACTGTTTGTACCTGCGGTTCTATCGCTGTGACGCGGGTCTCATCGATCAGGTCTCATGGGTTGGCCCGGGTTCGTAAGCGCGGGACCATTGAGCCGATCACCACGACCAGCAGTCCGAGCGCGATTCCCCACACCACCAAGGGAGGGTCGAACACCGTCAGCGCGACCGCACCGAACGCGAGCAACGCGGCCCAAAGGTAGATCAGCAGCACGACCCGCCGGTGCGAGTGCCCGATCTCCAACAGCCGGTGGTGCAGGTGCAACTTGTCTGCGGCAAACGGGCTGCGGCCCGCACGGGTCCGGCGTACCACCGCGAGCAGCAAATCGAGCATCGGAACGAACAGCACTGCGGCCACCACCAGCAGCGGGGAGAGCAAGGCCAGTACCTCGGTGGCACCGTAGCTGCGGGGGTCGACCTTGCCGGAGGCACTGGTCGATGCCGCGGCGAGCATCAGGCCGATGAGCATCGCCCCGGAGTCACCCATGAAAATCCGGGCCGGCTGGAAGTTGTGCGGCAGGAAACCCAGGCACGCACCGGCAACCAGGGCGGCGATCAGTGTCGGCGGATAGGTGGACACGCTGCCGCCGGATTCATCGAGCAGATGCAGGGCGAATGCTCCGATGGCCACTGCCGCGATGAGCCCGATACCCGCGGCCAGCCCGTCCAATCCGTCGACGAAGTTCATCGCGTTCACCAGCACCACGGCCAGTGCGACCGTGAGCAGCACAGCCTGATCCGGCCCCAGGATGAGCACCGAACCGGCCAGGTCCGCACCGCCGTTCCACGGCACCCAGAAAATGAACCACTGCACTCCGAAGAGCACCACCATCCCGGCAGCGGTGACCTGCCCGGCGAACTTGGTGAGCGGATCCAGGTCAAATCGGTCGTCCAGTGCCCCGACGAGCACGATGATCCCGCCCGCGATCAAGACCGCCACCACGTCCCAGGAATATTCGAAGGACCGCCGCAGCACGGGCAGTTGATGGGAGAGCAGCACACCGCAGAGAATCCCGCCGTACATCGCCAATCCGCCGAGGCGCGGAGTCGGGGTGAGGTGCACATCGCGAATGCGAGGCTTGGCCACCGCGCCAGTACGGATCGCCAGCCGTCTCACCAGCCCGGTAAGCAGAAAGGTCACCACCGCGGTAGTGAGACCGACCAGCAGGTACTCCCGCAGGGGTAGTCCGGCGGGGGCGGGGACAGATCCCACGAGTTCGGTTCAGCCCTGCGTCGCTGCGTCCCGCCGGTAGGCCGGTTTGGCCTCGACCAACGCCCCGACGACGTCACCGATCTCCACCAGCTCGCCATCACCCGCCGCGGTGCCGCGCTCGGCGCGCACCGCCCTGCTGATCAGCTTGGCGATCTCGGCCATCTCCGGCTCGGTCATGCCCTGCGTGGTCACCGCCGGGGTACCGACCCGGATGCCGGAGGCGGTCAGCGGGGGCGCGGGATCGTAGGGAATGGCGTTCTTGTTCAGCGTGATACGGGCCGCCCCGGCACGCGCCTCAGCTTCCGCACCGCTGACGCCCAGGCCCCGAAGGTCGATCAACGCGAGGTGGGTGTCGGTGCCGCCGGACACCGCGCGCATCCCCTCGCCCTCCAGGCTCTTGGCCAAGGCTGCGGCGTTGGCCACCACCTGTGCGGCGTATGCCTTGTAGCCGGGGCCTGCCGCCTCCTTGAGCGCCACCGCCTTGGCCGCCACCGAGTGCATCAACGGCCCGCCCTGGCTGAACGGGAACACCGCCTTGTCGATCGCTTTGGTGTGCTGCTCCTGACAGACGATCATGCCGCCCCGTGGGCCACGGAGCACCTTGTGCGTGGTGAAGGAGACGACGTCGGCGTACGGCACCGGCGAGGGGATCGCCTTGCCTGCCACCAGCCCGATGAAGTGCGCCGCATCCACGAACAGGATCGCGTCCACCTCGTCGGCGATCTCCCGGAACGCCGCGAAGTCGATCAGGCGGGGATAAGCGGTCGCCCCAGCGATGATCATTCGGGGACGGTGTTCCCTGGCGAGGCTGCGGACCTGGTCGTAGTCGATGAGCTCGCTGTCCGCGCGCACCGTGTAGGGCACCGGGATGAACCACTTGCCCGAGAAACTCACTTTCGAACCGTGCGTGAGATGCCCACCGTGCGGCAATGACATGGCCAGCACCTTGTCCCCGGGCCGGCAGAACGCGGCATAGACGGCGAGGTTCGCGCTCGCGCCGGAATGCGGCTGCAGGTTCGCGTGCTCGGCGCCGAAAAGCTCCTTGGCACGCTGGATGCCGATGTTCTCGGCCTTGTCCACCTCTTCGCAGCCGCCGTAGTAGCGCCGTCCTGGATAGCCCTCGGCGTACTTGTTGGACAGCGTCGAACCCAGCGCGGCCAGGACCGCTGGGCTGGTGAAGTTCTCACTCGCGATGAGCTGCAGCCCGCTGCGAAGCCGATCGAGCTCACCGAGAATTACCTCGGCGATTTCCGGGTCGGTGCTGGTCAGCTCGTCGAAATCGGGTCCCCAGTACGGCGTGCTCACGGTATCTCCTTGGTGGGGTACGCACCTGGTGTGTTCACCGTACCGGGGTTGAGGGAACGACCGGGACGACGAGTCCGAGTACCGCTTCGATCTCGACAGCCGTGACCGCACCCTCGCGGAGGATCACCGGCTCATCGCCGGTGAGGTCGATGATAGTCGAGGCGACCGGCTCGCCACAGGACCCGCCGTCCAGGTACACGGACACCCGCTCGGCGAGCTGCTCGCGGGCCTGCTCGACGCTGACGGCGGGCGGTTGTCCTGAGCGGTTCGCGCTCGAGACGGCCATCGGGCCTATCTCGCGAAGCAGCTCGAGGGCCACCGGGTGCAGCGGCATCCGCACCATGACGGTGCCCCGGGTGTCCCCGAGATCCCAGGCCAGCGAGGGCGCATGGGGGAGCAGCAGGGACAACCCGCCCGGCCAGAATGCCTCGATCAGCATGCGGGCCTGCGGCGGCACGCCGAGCACCAGCCCGTCCACAGTGGACCAGGAACCCACCAGTACGGGCACGGGCGCATCTCGTCCCCGCCCCTTGGCGTCGAGCAGTCCGTGCACGGCCATCGAGGAAAACGCATCACAGCCCAACCCGTAGACGGTGTCGGTCGGCAACACCACGAGCTGACCCGCGCGAATCGCTCCGGCAGCCGCAGCCAGCCCGGTGGCACGGGTGCCGGACTGGGCGCAATCGTAAACAGTGCCCACGGAGCCGCAGCGTACGACGAGCCGGGACCGCTGCGTCGGGCAGACCATGGTTGCCCCCTGTTTGACACTGGAGTGACGAGCCGGGCACGATCCGAATTCCCACCCAATATCATTCGTCCAGGGGGTTGCGGAATGTTCGGGCACCGCCGCGTCACCGTCACCGTTCTCGTCGCCCTGTCCATGCTGGTCGGGATCGCCTCTCCCGGAAGCGCCCAGCAGGCCAGCACTGCGCTGCTGGGGGACATCGACGAGGTAACGCGTTATGTGGCGCTCGGTGACTCCTTTGCCGCAGGACCGTTCATCCCCATGCAGCGGATCGACCCGCTGGGCTGTGCGCGATCCACCAACAACTATCCGGCGCTGATCGCCGAGCACCTGCGCGTCACCGAGTTCACCGACGTGAGCTGCAGCAGGGCGGTGACCGGAAACATGACCGCCGCCCAGGCGGTGCCGCTGGGCAGTAACCCCCCGCAGTTCAATGCCTTGCGCACAGACACCGATTTGATCACGGTGAGTATCGGCGGCAATGACATGGGGTTCTCCGACATCGTCATCACCTGCGGTCTCATCAGCTCCACCGATCCGCTGGGCGATCCGTGCCGACGCCACTCCACCGCAGGTGGCTCGGATGACTACGCCGAGCGCATCACCGCCACGGCGCCGAAGGTCGCCGGGGTACTGCAAGGGATCCGGGAACGCTCGCCGAACGCGACCGTGCTGCTGGTGGGCTACCTGCGGGTGCTGCCGCCGGTGGGAGGTTGCTGGCCGTTCGTCCCGATCGCCCGTGGTGATGTGCCCTATCTCGACGGCCTGCAGCAGCAGCTCACCGCGATGCTCGCCGAGCAGGCCAGCGCCAACGGCGCATTGTTCGTCGACGTCTACGCGGCCTCGTCCGGGCACGACATCTGCCAGGCACCTTCGGTGAAGTGGGTGGAGGGGATCTTCTTCACCCGCCCGGCCTTCCCGGTGCACCCCAACGCCAGGGGTATGCAAGCCGTGGCCGACCTCACGCTGGACACGCTCACCAGTACCGCCGACTAGCTGGGAGCCGGCCCCGGGGCGACCCGACGCCGGGCGGTGGCAAAACGGGGCCTGCCCGCCAGGTCGACGTGGTCGCTCACCTCGGTGAGCACCCGGCGCGCGGCCAGTAGGGCGGGCACGGCCTGAACGTGTGAATCGTCATGCTCGATGGCCAGGACGCCGCCTTCGGCCAGCAACCGGGTGCCGGTGCGCACCACGTCCGTGATCACGGCAAGTCCATCCGGGCCCGCGAAGACGGCATCGGGCGGATCATGCAGAGCGACCTCGGGCGGTGTGGGCGTGCCTGCGGGCACATAAGGAGGGTTGCACAGCACCAGGTGCGCCTGCCCATCCAGTGCGGCGAGCAGCACCGGATCAGCGATGTCACCGCAGTGCAGCGTCACCGGGGTATCGCCTGCCATGGCCCTGGCTTCGGCATTGTGGCGCGCCCAGCTCAGCGCCACCGGATCCTTTTCCACGGCGTGCACCTGGGCGTCGGGGCGCGTCTGCGCCAGCGCCAGTGCCAGCGCCCCGGAGCCGGTGCACAGATCGATCATCAGCGGCCGCGCCACGTCGGCGACCGCGTTTAGACCCCAGACCAACAGCAGTTCGGTCTCCGGACGGGGGACGAACACACCGGGTCCGACCGAAAGTTCCACACCTCCCATCACGGCGGTTCCCGTGAGGTGCTGCAACGGCACCCGCGCGGCGCGGGCCAGTACCAGCTTGTGCAGGGCAGAGACCACCGCTGGGTCGACCAGCGGAACCAGGGGCAAGCGGCCGCGCTGCACTCCGAGTACATGGGCGGCGAGCAGTTCAGCGTCCACCCGGGGTGAGGCAACGCCCGCATCGGTGAGGATCCGTTCCGCCTCGATGACGGCCAAGCGCAGCGGTTGGCGGTTCACGGGCGTTACAGGTGTGTCTGGCGTTCGGCGGCAATCAGCGCATCGAGCACCGCGTCAAGATCCCCGTCAAGTACCGCATCGAGGTTGTGGGCCTTGTAGTTCACCCGATGGTCGGAGATCCGGTTCTCCGGGAAGTTATAGGTACGCACCCGTTCGGACCGATCCACCGTGCGGACCTGGGAGCGCCGCTGTTGCGATGCCTCTTGCTGCGCCTTCTCCTCGGCCACCGCCTGCAACCGGGCTCGGAGCACCACCAGTGCCCGGGCCCGGTTCTGAATCTGTGACTTCTCGTTCTGACAGGACACCACGATGCCGGTGGGCAGATGGGTGATGCGCACCGCGGAGTCCGTCGTGTTGACGCTCTGCCCACCGGGACCCGAGGAGCGGTACACGTCGATGCGAAGATCCTTCTCGTCGATGTCGATCTCGATCTCGTCCGGTTCAGGGTAGACCAGCACACCGGCCGCTGAAGTGTGAATGCGCCCGGCGGATTCGGTGACCGGCACCCGCTGCACCCGATGCACGCCACCCTCGAACTTCAACCGCTCCCACGCGCCCGACTCCGCGCTGCCCTTCACCGCGACCGTGACGTCCTTGTACCCGCCCAGGTCGGCCTCGGTGGCGTCGAGCACCTCAGCCCGCCAACCGTGCCGCTCGGCGTAACGCAGGTACATCCGCAGCAGATCCCTGGCGAACAACGCCGACTCCACACCCCCCTCCCCGGACTTGATCTCCATCACCACATCGGAGCCGTCGTGCGGGTCGCGGGGCACCAGCAGCTCGGCCAGGGCGGTCTCCAGCTGCGGGATCCGCTCGGCGATGGTCTGCGCCTCAGCGGTGAACATCGGGTCCTCAGCGGCGAGCTCCCGGGCCGCTTCCAGATCATTGCGAGCCTGGTCGAGATCGCGGACCACCCGCACGATGCGAGAGAGCTCCCCGTAGCGTCGCCCGGCCTTGCGGGCGGCGTCCTGGTCGGAGTGCAACGCGGGGTCGGCGAGCAAGCGCTCCAGCTCGGCGTGCTGAAGCAGCAGTTCCTGCACTGTCGCGGTGTTCATCAGGTCTCATCCCTCCCCACTACACGCTTAGCGCGCCCACCCCAGC
>JBOHHD010000599.1:0-9901 GCA_050700515.1 Pseudonocardiaceae bacterium | reverse complement strand
CTCGCCGGAGCCGAGGCCGGGATGGGCGTCTGGCTCAGCGACACCACCCCCGAGCAGATCGCGCACCGACTGCGGGAGCTGAGGTGAGTGCCGCGTTGCGGGCGGACTTCCGCGCCGCGTTCGGCCGGGATCCCGACGGGCTGTGGGCGGCACCGGGCCGGGTGAACCTGATCGGCGAGCACGTGGATTACGCCGGCGGGCTGTGCTTGCCGCTGGCGCTGCCGCTACGCACGGTCGTGGCAGCGGCTCGCCGGGACGACGGCCGGTTGCGGCTACGGTCCTGGCATCGGGAGGCGCAGCCGTGGGAGGGAGCTGTCGAGGAGGTGTGTCCTGGCCATCCGGCCGGCTGGGCGGCATATCCAGCGGGGGTGATCTGGGCCCTGGGTCAGCCGTCCGGTGGGCTTGATGTGCTGGTCGGAGAGTCCGTGCCACCCGGAGCCGGGCTCGCCTCCTCTGCCGCGCTGGAGTGCGCCGTGGCGCTGGCGGTGGACGCGCTGTGCGGGCTCGGACTGGCCGCGACCAGCACCGGACGGGTCATGCTCGCGACGGCGTGCCGCCGCGCCGAGAACGAGATCGTCGGCGCGCCGACCGGAGGAATGGACCAGATCGCAGCCCTGTGCTGCCTCGCCGGGCACGCCTTGCTGCTGGATTGCCGCGACCAGGCGGTGCGGCAGGTGCCGCTGGATCTGGTCACCGCTGGACTGGCCCTGCTCGTCGTCGACACCCGGGCCCCGCACCGGATCGCCGATGGCCAGTACGCCGCACGTCGGTGCAGCGCGGAGCACGCCGCGACCGCGCTGGGCGTGCCCAGCTTGCGCGAGGCGCGGCCGGAGCAGGTGGACAACCTGCCCGACCCCCTGTTGCGCAGGCGGGCCCGACATGTGGTGAGCGAGATCGCCCGGGTTCGGGCGGTGGTGGCGATGCTGGAGGCAGGCCGGCTCCGGGGCATCGGGCCGCTGCTGAACGCCTCGCACGCCTCCCTGCGCGACGACTTCGAGGTGTCGAGCCCGGAGCTGAACTGCGCGGTGGATGCCGCCTGCGCCGCTGGCGCGCTGGGTGCCCGGATGACCGGCGGCGGGTTCGGCGGCTCGGCTCTGGCACTCCTCGAGCGGACCACCCTCGACGCGGTAACCCACGCCGTGCTGGCCGCAGCGGCCCACCGTGGCCACTCGGAACCGGCGATGTATCAGGCAATACCGTCCCGCGGCGCCCACCTCCTGTCTTAAGTTCTCCTGTCCCCTTCACATCAGTTTCCATGAATCAATGGAACCGATTGCTCTAGGAGGGCGGCGGTACCGGGCCGGAGTAAGGCGGGGGATATGAGCCACCTGGGCGGATTGCCTGATCACCGGCCCGCCGGCTCGCGGTGACCTCCGATATCAAGAAGTACCCGGTCATCAGGAGAAGTACGCTCAAGGTGAGCCAGAATCCCATCCGGGAGCTGATCCAGTCAGCGGCGACTTCCTCCGGCGTACCCTCATTCCCGGCCTGCTGGATCAGGTCGTCGTTCACCTTGACCTGGTTGATGATCACGAACAGAGCCGCGAACGCCGAAGCGATTCCCGCACCGAGTGCCCTGGCGAACGCGGTCGGCAAGACGATGCCGAACAGGATCGCGCCCAGGATTGCCACCACCGCCAGCACCATGAAGCCCTGCACGGGGATGCTGTCGAGGTCGGCGGGTCCGCCGAGGCTGAAAAGGCCGGTTCTGGACACTGATGGCGCTCCGCCGACGGCCATGTCCCAGCCGCTGATCTCGGCGTCGACCGAGCCCATTCCGCTTTCACAGGAGACGCCGATGAAGGGCAGAAAGAGCAGCAGAAGTGTCAGGGTGAGGCCGGATGTGCTGATCAGCTTTCGGCGCCTGCCAGGGCGTTGCGTCGCATTCATGTCGTGATCGCCTTGTGGTTTCGGCCAGTGACCACTGGCCGCCGCGGTTCGGGAGTCGGCAAGTTTAGGCAGCCGCAGTACCCTGCTGTCACTCGGGTCGGCCCGGTTGTCCCATCAGATTCAGCACACCACCCCTCCCGCAATATGGAGCCAAACCGCGCTCTCGAGCACCTCGCCAAGCGCCATTCGGGGCCGAATCGCGGGTGGGGGTCAGGGCCGGTGGGAGAGGCGGCGGGCGGCCACGAAGCCGACCACGGTGAGGATGAGCAGGATGGCTACGGCTGCGAGAAATGCAGGGGAAGTGGGATCGTCGATGCCCTCGCCCAGCCACACGTAGGCCACGGTGGCGGGCACGCTGCCGATCGCGGTAGCGATCAGATATTGCCGAAAAGTGATGGCGGTGATGGCGGAACCATAGTTGACCAGGGCGAACGGGAACACGGGGATCAGCCGCATCAGCATGACGGTGGCGATGCCGTGGTCGGTGAACAGCTCGTTGAGCCGGACGATCCGCTTACCCGCCAGCTGCTCGACGGCGTGCCGGGACAGCACCCGGCCCAGCAGGAACGATCCGATCGCCCCCAGCATCGACCCGGCCCAGACCAGCAGCACGCCCACCACGGGGCCGTAGAGCAGTCCAGCCGCCGTCATCAGGGGCGTCGCCGGGAACAGTGCCAGCGTTGCCAGCGCGAACACCAGCACATAGAGAGTGGCGCCGGTGACTCCCAGGCGCACGGTCCAGTCCCGAGCGACCTCGAGGGTCCCGGTGCCGTGGCTGAGGGCAAACCAGCCCAGCACGGTCAGCACCCCGACGAACAGGGCCAACCGCGACCAGGGCGAACGAAGGATGCGGATCCACACCGATACCTCGGTGCGATTACCGGGCGGATTCTTGATTGCGGTCACGTACTCCCTCCGTTGTCACTCGAAAGGTACGCGATGTGACTCAGAGCATGTAAGAGGAGCCTGAGATCCGGGTGTTGGTGTCGTTGAGGTGGCCCCCGAGGTCGATCGTGCCCGGCGCCACACCTCCGGCTGTGCCGGGGTGTGCACTCCGGCAACGCGGAACCCGCCCTGCCGCCCGGATCGAGCACCGAGGCGATGATCGGGTACCTGTGGCTCACAGATCGTACCCAACTGTCACTCAAAGTCATGCCGCAGCGCCGTCAACGCGTTAAACATCTTGTGAACATGCCTTGCGGCACTGCGAGGGAGGTGTTTCTGCGACGAAGCGGTTGTACTCTCTGCATTGGTATGCCGGGGGAGAAGGGCGATCTGGAATGTCCGATACGGTGATATCAGGGGTGTCCTCGGTACCCTGTGTAACCTGCCAGTGCTGGATCGGCGATAAGGTTCGATCATCGCTGCCCGTCTTCGACCCGCGCTCCAGGGGCTGGCGACCAGGGTGATGATCCGAGCGGAAACTGGCGATCACGTGGACATGTCATGAGTACCGCCGCTGCTGTGCCGGGTATCGGGCTGGTGCACCAAGCGTTGTTCTACCTTGATGCCGAGGAGTACGTCACCGGCGTCGAGAGGTTCCTCCGCGATGGGCTGGAGCGAGCCGAACCGGCGATGGTGGCAGTGCCGAACTCGCACCTCGATGTGCTGCGTTCGGCGCTGGGTCCCGACGCGGCCGGGGTCCGGTTCGTCGACATGGCCACCGCGGGTCGCAATCCCGGTCGCATCATCCCCGCCCTGCTCTACGCGTTCGCCCGGGAGCACTCCGCCCAGCGGGTGCGCATCGTGGACGAGCCGATCTGGCCGGGCCGTACTCCGGCGGAGTATCGCGCTGCCGTGCAGCACGAGGCCCTGACCAATGTGGCGCTGGCCGACCAGGCGGCCACCATCATGTGCACCTACGACCGGCGGGGGCTGGACGACGCGGCGTTGACGGACGCCCGGCGGACCCATCCGGTCCTGGTGGAGTACGGCGTGGCGGAACGCAGCGTCGACTACGACGACCCGCGGGTCGTCGCGGACGCCAGTTGCCGGATGCTGCCCGAGCCGCCGGAGTGGTGGGGCGACATGCTGGTCTTCAGCTCAGCGGCCGATCTACGGCCAGTCCGGCAGTTCGTCGAAGGTCTGGCGCTGCGGGTCGGCCTGGGCTCGGAACGGGTCAGCGATCTGTGCTTCGCCGTCAACGAGATCGCCACCAACACCCTGCAGCACACCGGTGAGCCCGGCATCCTGTCGATCTGGCAGGACTCGGACACCGAGTGCCTGGTGTGCGAGATCAGCGACAGCGGGCAGTTGACCGACCGGTTGGTGGGCCGGATCCCGCCTGCTGTCTCCGCCCTGCACGGTCGGGGTCTGATCCTGGTCAACAGCCTGTGCGACCTGGTCGAACTGCCGACCGGACGGATCGGCTCGGGCACCACCGTACGGCTGCACATGCGGCTGCGCCCGTGAGTGGCAAACCGTGCGGTAACACCGTTACCCACTCAGGGCATCCAGCGCCCGGTAGATCCGCTTGTCCGATACCGGGTAGGGCGTGCGCAGTTCCTGGGCGAAGTAACTGACCCGCAGCTCCTCGATCATCCATCGGATCTGCGTCAGCTCCGGCCTGTCACCGAGCTCGTCGTGTAGCTCGCGGTAGGCGTGGGTCACGTTCTCGATCTGGGACATCCAGGCTCGATCGCGCTCCGGCTCGCTGGGTAGCTTGTCCAGCCTGCGCCGGGCGGCCTGGAGATAGCGGGCCAGGTCCGGTAGTCGTGCCGTGCCGGTCGTGGTGACGAAACCGGGACCGATCAAGTCCGCCAGCTGCGCCGTCACGTCGTTGACCGCGGGTGCCAGTGCCGGAGTGACCGCCCTCCGGTCGGTCAGCTCGGCCAGCGCCGCCTCGACGGTATGAGCCGTGGTGAGGATGCGCTGGACGTGGGACACGACGGTGCGCACGGTGCCGGGCAGCTCCCCGCGGGCGTGGTCGGCCAGCCGGGCGAAGCCCGCGGCGTCGTGGGGAGGCCCGCCACAGGCGGTGATCAGCGCGTCGGCCGCGCACTGCACGCAGTCGTCGAACAGCGCCGTGAGGCTGCCATGGGGGTTGCGACCCAGCACCAACCGCGCCGTGGGATCCAGGTCGCGTTGGATCGCCTTGACCGGGGAGGGCGTGTTGAGCAACAACAGCCGCCGTGTGCCCGCCCACATGGCGTGCCGCTGCTCGGCTTCGGTGGGCAGCAACGCGACGGCGACGCTGTCGCCCTCGTCCACCAGCGCGGGATAGGCGGTGACCAGGTGTTCATCCTGCTGCTGCTGGTGGGTTCGCGGCAGTGTGCCGAGTGCCCAGCTGGTGAGCCCGCGCTGTTCCAGCTCGCCCCCCGCGGCGGACAGGGTGGCACGCAGCTGGGGTGCCAACTGCCGGGCCAGCGCGGCCAGGTCCGTGCCCTGGGCCAGCGTGCGATCGCCGTCCACCACGCGGAAGGTGATGCGCAGGTGCTCCGGCAACCGGTCGAGCTGCCACTGCGCCCGGGCCACGTCAACCCCGGCCTGACGCAGTTCGCGCTCCAGGGCGTCGAGCAGCGGTTCGCGGTAGGGGGTCAGCCGGGCGAGCAGCGCCTTGGCGTGGTCGGGTACCGGGACCAGGCAGCGACGCACCGGCTTGGGCAGAGTCTTGATCAGCGCGATGACCAGCTCGTCGCGCAGACCGGGAATCTGCCAGGTGAAAGGCGCCGGATCGACCTGGTTCAGCACGGGCAGCGGCACGCGCACGGTCACTCCGTCAGCGTCGGCATCCGGCTCGAACTGGTAGGACAACCTCAGCGCCAGGCTGCCGTGGCGCCAGGTGGTGGGGAAGTCCTGCTCACTGACCCCCTCGTGGGTGATGAGCATCGCGGGGTCGAAGTCGAGCAGGTCCGGCTGGGTCCGGGCAGCCACCCGCCACCAGGTGTCGAAGTGCTGCGCGGAGACGACCTCGGCCGGGATGCGCTGATCGTAGAAGTCGAACAGCGTCTCGTCGTCGACGCGGATGTCGCGCCGCCGCGCCCGGTGCTCGAGTTCCTCGACGTCGTCGAGCTTGGCCCGGTTGGCGTGGAAGAAGGCGTGGCGGGTCTCCCAGTCACCCTCGACCAGCGCGTGGCGCAGGAAAAGATCGCGGGAGCACTCGGGGTCGATGCTCCCGTAAGCGACCTTGCGGGAGGCCACGATCGGGACGCCGTAGAGGGTGACCTTCTCGTAGGCCAGCACCGCGCCGCGCTTGCGTTCCCAGTGCGGCTCGCGGTAGCTGCGCTTGACCAGGTGCTCGGCGAGCGGTTCCACCCACTGCGGCTCGATGCGCGCGACGATGCGGCCCCACAGTCGCGAGGTCTCCACCAGCTCGGCGGCCATCACCCAGTGCGGCGGCTTGCGGAACAGCGCCGAGCCGGGGAACACCGCGAACCGGGCACCGCGGGCACCGAGGTAGTCCCGGGTTTCGGGATCCAGCAGCCCGATGTGCGAGAGCAGGCCCGCCAGCAGCGAGCTGTGGACCCGCTGGGCATCGGCGGGGGTGGAGTTCGGGGTCATCCCGAGGCCGCGGGTGAGCTGACGCAGCTGGGCGTGCAGGTCCTGCCACTCGCGCACCCGGAGATGGTGCAGGAACTCCGTACGGCACAGCTTGCGGAACTGGTTGGAGGACAGCGCCTGCTGCTGGTCCTCCAGATACCGCCAGAGGTTGAGATAGCCCAGGAAATCGGAGTTCTTGTCGGTGAATCGCCCGTGCCGGGCGTCAGCGGCCTGCTGCGCCTCGGCCGGGCGTTCCCGCGGGTCCTGAATGGACAGTGCCGCCGCGAGCACCAGGACCTCTGCCAGACAGCCGTGGTCGTGAGCCGCCACCACCATGCGGCCCAGCCGCGGGTCCAGCGGCAGCTGGGCCAGCGTGCGCCCCACGGGGGTGAGCCGGCGGGTCGACTGCTCCGCACGCCCCCCGGTCGGGGACCCCTGCAGAGCACCCAACTCGTGCAGCAGCGCCATCCCGTCGGAGATCTGCCGCTGATCGGGCGGGTCGAGGAAACCGAACTTCGCGACGTCGCCCAGCCCCAGCGCGGTCATCTGCAGGATCACCGACGCCAGGTGGGTGCGCACGATCTCCGGATCGGTGAATCGGGGGCGGGATGCGAAGTCCTCGGAGGTGTAGAGCCGGATACAGATCCCGTCCGAGGTGCGCCCGCACCGCCCGGCGCGCTGCGCGGCCGACGCCTGCGACACGGGTTCGATCGGCAGCCGCTGCACCTTGAGCCTGCGGCTGTACCGGGAGATCCGAGCGGTGCCGGGGTCGATCACATACCGAATACCGGGCACGGTCAGCGACGTCTCCGCCACGTTGGTCGCCAACACAACCCGCCGACCCCGCCCCCCTCCCGCGCGTGTCCGTCTCCCATGCACGGTGTGTCCGCCTCCCGTGCTCGGTGCTCGGGAGGGCTGGAAGACCCGGTGCTGCTCCGCGGCCGACAGCCGGGCGTAGAGCGGCAGGATCTCGGTATCCGGCAGCTCCATCGCCCGCAGGGCATCCTGGGTATCGCGGATCTCCCGCTCCCCGGAGAGAAAGACCAGCACGTCCCCGGGGCCCTCGGCGCGCAGCTCCGCCAATGCGTCGCAGATCGCCTGGGTCTGATCGCGGTCATCGCCGGGTTCGATGCCGTAGGGGCGGTAGCGCAGCTCCACCGGGTAGGCGCGACCGGAGACCTCGATCACCGGCGCGTCGTCGAAGTGCCGGGAGAACCGCTCGGGGTCGATCGTCGCCGAAGTGATGATCACTTTGAGATCCGGGCGGCGGGGCAGGAGCTGCTTGAGATAGCCCAGCAGGAAATCGATGTTCAGGGAGCGCTCGTGGGCCTCGTCGATGATCAGCGTGTCGTACTGCAGGAGCAGCCGATCGGACTGGATCTCGGCCAGCAGGATGCCATCGGTCATCAGCTTGACCAGGGTGTCGTCGGTGGCGCGGTCGGTGAACCGCACCTTCCAGCCGACCACACTCCCCACGGGTAATGACAACTCCTCGGCGATGCGTTCGGCCACCGTGCGTGCCGCCAGCCGGCGAGGCTGGGTGTGCCCGATCATGCCGCGGATCCCGCGCCCCAACTCCAGGCAGATCTTGGGTAGCTGAGTGGTCTTGCCCGAGCCGGTCTCCCCGGCGATGATCACCACCTGGTGTTCGGAGATCGCGGCGGCGATCTCGTCCTTGCGCCGGCTCACCGGCAGGTCCTGCGGATAGCGAATCTGTGGCACGGCGGCGCGCCGCCGCACGACATGCTGCTCGGCCCGCTCGGTATCAGCGGCGATCTGCCCCTCGAGCCCTCGGCGCTTGGCGGGATCGGGCACCTTGCGGGCGCGCTCAAGACGGCGCGTCAGCCGCCGCTGGTCGGCCAGCGTCAGGTCACGCAGCCGCTCTCGTAGGTCGGAGCGTGATTCGGACCTCAGCAATAATCCCCCTGCGGGAATGATGACAACCTGATGTGTAGCGTGCCGCACCCGTGAGGCATTCCCCTCGGCTGAAGTGTTTCAGCACGGCAGCTCCTCCGGTGAGGTTGTCGGCGCACGCACACCGAACTTGCCGCAGTCACAGGTTCCCCTACAGTAGATGCGGTTGGATGGTAAGTAACTAACTGGTTACCCTAGGTATATTTCAGAAAAATCTGATATTATCTCCCCCCATGAAGCTGACGGCAACAGTAGCGAGTAAGGAGTTCTCCGATGTGCTGTCACGGGTCGCCGCCGGTGAGGTGATCGAAATCGAGCGGCACGGTCACACTGTCGCGGTGATCGTCCCACCCCCGCGGGGGCTGCTGGCGGGAAGTGATCTGCTGGATTTGTTCGAGCGGCTTCCGGTGTGCGACGAGAAGTTCAGCAGTGACGTCGCCAGCTTGGGTGAGGTGCTCCAACCGCCGGTCGTGCCATGGCAGTCCTGATCGACACCTCGGTTTTCGTGGCCGTTGAGCGTGATCGGCCACTGATCGCCGATCTGATCAGACCTGAGGTACGGCACGCGCTTTCCGTGGTCACCGTTGCTGAACTGCTGCATGGGGTACACCGCGCCACCGGCCCCGTCGCCCAGCGCCGTTCGGCCTTCGTGGAGGGTCTGCTCGCGAGCTTCGGGGTGCTGCCGATCGACCTGGCGGTCTGCCGCGCCCATGCCAGAGCCAGCGCTGAGCTGGGTGTGCCGGTGGATGCCAACGACCTGTGGATCGGCGCGACCGCGATAGCGCATGGCTTCGAGGTACTCGCCCTCGATGGCGATTTCGACGGTATCCCTGGAGTCCAGCGAGTCAGTGTCTGATGTTCGCAACGTTCCGGACGCGATCTCTGCTCTAGAGTGGGTACCGTTGAGAGCAAGCGCGCGGCGCCTGCGGGAGTTCAGCTGAAGGAAAGGCGGAAGTGCCAGTGAGTCAGGATGGTACCCCCGATTTAGCGCAGCAGGAGCTTCCCGAACTGCGCAAGCGGATGACCGTGATCAAGGCGGAGATGGCCGCCCAGGTGGAGGAGAAGTGGACGACTCCTCACCGAACGCAGGATGTGTTCGACATGAAGGTGAGCGCACGGTTGGCGTCTCACCAGGAGTACCGGTCATTACAGAACCGGGTCCGGGAGCTGGAGGCCGCCCAAGCCGCCGAGTAGGGCCTTCACACACGAAAAACGGTGCGGGCAGTGTTGCCTGCTGAGCGTTTCGTACGGAGCGCCCAGCATGTTACCGATCGGTAGAATTCTTCGTGGACTTGGCTTACGACAGATTCGGCTCGGGACCACCGCTGGTATTGCTGCACGGGATCGGTCACCGTCGCCAAGCGTGGAACCCGGTGCTCACTCAGTTGGCCGAGCACCGGGAGGTGATCTGTGTCGACTTTCCCGGCTTCGGCGAATCTCCGCCGCTCCCGGATCACCTGCCCTACGAGCTGGACAGCCTGATCACCGTAATGGTCGACTTCTTCGCCGACCTGGAGCTGGATCGCCCGCACGTGGCGGGCAACTCGATGGGAGGCTTCGTCGCCCTCGTGCTGGCTCAGCGGGGCCTGGCCCGCAGCGCCACAGCGCTGTCACCGGC
>JBOHHD010000598.1:0-3024 GCA_050700515.1 Pseudonocardiaceae bacterium | reverse complement strand
GGGCACGCTGTTCGAGCGTGCGGCGTCCCGGCACCCGGCCAACGTCCTGATTCTCGACCACGACCTGGACATCGCACCCGGCCTCGGGCGGCGGGCGACCATCGCCGAGGTCGCCGACCTGGTCGACGACATGGCCTCCCGAATGTGGGCCGTCTCGATACGACCCGGCGACCGGGTGGTCGTGCACAAGTCTCACGGTTTCGACATCGCCCTGCTTGCGTGTGCCGCGGCCCGGATCGGGGCCGTGCCGGTGCTGCTCTCGCCCATGCTCGACGAGCAGACCGTGGCCGCGCTGATCTGCCGGGTCGACCGCCCGTTCCTGGTAACCGACGCCGCGACCCTCGACCGGCTACCGGTCTCGGTGCACTCGGTCACCTCGGGCATCCTGCTGGCCTCGGGGGCAGCCTCGGGCGCAGTGGCGCTGACCGATCTCAACAGTGCCCCCCGCGTTCCCGCCGTGACGACACAGCCGGATCACCCGACCCTGGTGACCCACACCTCTGGTACCACTGGCCTGCCCAAGCTCGCGGTACACACCAGCCGAACACTGCAGGCCCGTTACCGGCCACAGGCCACCGCCGTGACCGCCCTGTTACGGCGCCGGGAGGCCGTGGCCGTGCACGTGTCGTTCGTCCACTCTCGGCTGGTCACCGCGCTGGCTCTGGCGTTGCGTCACGGCTGTCCGTTGATCCTGCTGGCCGATTCCGACCCGGCTCGGGCGGCCGACCTGTTCACCGCGCTGCGCCCGGGGGTGATCGAGGCCCACCCCAACTCGTTCATGGACTGGGAGGAGTTGGCTGACGACCCTCGCGGCCCGCTGGCGAACGTGAAGCTGTTCAGCGCCACCTTCGACGCCATCCATCCCCGGACGGTGCGGCGCCTGCTGGCCGCATCCAGGCGGCGCGCACCGATCTTC
Source organism: Pseudonocardiaceae bacterium (assembly GCA_050700515.1). Lineage (GTDB taxonomy): Bacteria > Actinomycetota > Actinomycetes > Mycobacteriales > Pseudonocardiaceae. Next base: position 2,108 of record JBOHHD010000598.1, on the reverse strand, counting down.
GGCCAGCTCTACGGACAGAGCGAGGTGGGTCCGGTCGTGGGACGCGTCTTCACCCGGGGCCGGGCCCCGGACGCGGACGGCCGTTGCGTGGGCATGCCGTTTCCGGGGATGACCGCCGTGCGCGTCGTCAGCCGCAACACGCGGCCGGTGTCCCGGGACAACCCCGGGTACATCGAGGTGCGCAGCGACGGGCGCGCCGTCACCTACCTCGGGGAACGGGAGCGTTACGAGGCCCAGGTCTCCTGCGACGGCTGGTGGCGGATGGGTGATGTCGGCTACCGCACCCGATGGGGATGCCTGCACCTGCTCGACCGGGAGGTCGACATGATCGAGGGGTTCGGGTCCGCCTTGGCTGGCGAGGACACCCTGTTCAGCCGGTTGCCCGAGCTGACCGAGGTGGTGATCGTTCCGAGTCCGGACGGCGCCGCCGTTCCCGTCGTCTGTACTCGCGGTGACGAGCCGTTGGAGCCCTCGCGCTGGCAGGCCGCGGTCGCCGACCTCTCCCCGATGGACGCTCCGGTGCACCGGCGTCGAGCGGACCTCCCGAAAACCGCCACTACCAAGATCAAACGTTTGGAGCTGGCCCGGCTTCTGATCCCGGACGGGCGGACAGCCTGATGGCCACCATTGTCGTGGCCGGTGGCGGCATCGGCGGCCTGGCCACGGCCCTGGCCGTGGTCCGCCACGGCCACCGTGCGGTCGTGGCCGAGAGCGCGGAGCGGTTCGCCGAGCTCGGGGCGGGCATCCAGCTGGCGCCCAACGGGCTGCACGCGCTCGACGCGCTCGGCGTCGGCGATCTTGTCCGAGCCCGTGCCGTCCACATGGATGAACTACGCCTCATGGACGGAGTGACCGGAGAGCACGTGACCAGCCTGGAACTGACGGCCCGCTACCGGAACCGGTTCGCGAGCCCATATGTGGTGGTGCGCCGGGCCGAGCTGCACCGGGCTCTGCTTGATTCGTGCCGCGCCGACAGGGCCATCAGGCTGGTTGCGGGCTTCCGGGTCGCCGGCTATGAGCAGGACACCCGGAGCGCGACGATCTTGGGGACCGACGAGCGGCGGCTGCACGGCGACGTGGTTGTCGGGGCGGACGGGGTCCACTCCGCGGTCCGGCGCCAGCTCGTGGCCGACGGCGAACCCCGCGTGTCCGGAATTACCGTCTACCGGACGGTGATCGGCATGGAGCGGGTGCCCGAGGCCCTGCGGTTCCCGCGGTCGGTGGTCTGGTGGACCGGCCCCGGGTGTCACCTCGTGCACTATCCGATCGAGGGCGGCCGCCGGCTCAACCTCGCGGCAAGTCGGGACGACGGCCGGGTTGACGTCGTGGCAGGAGCGCCAGCCGGGCACCGGCACGTGCTGCACGCAATGGCCGGCATCCGGGGTACCGGACGGCGCCTGCTCGAGCTCGGCAGCGACTGGCGGTCCTGGACCCTGATCGACCGGGACCCGGTGACTCGCTGGACCGACGGGCGGGCCGTGCTCCTGGGGGACGCGGCGCACCCCATGCTGCACTACGCCGCCCAGGGGGCCTGCCAGGCGCTCGAGGACGCCGTCGTGCTGGGGGCACAGCTGGCTCCGTCAGCCGAAGGGACGCTGCCCGAGCGGTTGGCACGATATGCCCGGCTGCGCGCCGACCGTACCGCCCGCATCCAGCTGCTGGCCCGGGCCAGCACCCGACTGTGGCATCCCGGTCAAGGCCAGGCCCGGACCCGGAACGCCCTGCTCTCGGCGATGTCCCCGGACGAGCTCCACGACTACGTGGCGTGGATGCACGGTGTCCGGATCGCCACGGGGGAACTCGTCGGGACCGGGCACGGCAGTACCGGAACGGCATGAGACCCGAAGTCCTCGAGATCTGCGTGATCGGCGCGGGCCCGGTATGGCGGTCCGCGCGGGATCAATTGCGGTACTCCGGACGATAAGGTGCCGTTCCTGGCTCGCTCTCCGAATATCGATAAGAATCGTCCCGTCCGATGGAGTTGTTGGGAGCGAGGTTGCATCATGCCAAAAGTCTGGTTCGTCACGGGATCCTCGCGAGGATTCGGACGACAATTCGTCGAGTCGGCACTAGCGGAGGGCGACCGGGTGGTGGCGACGGCGCGCGAC
>JBOHHD010000597.1:0-4073 GCA_050700515.1 Pseudonocardiaceae bacterium | reverse complement strand
CCCTGAAGACGACGTCGTGCGCCGGCCGTTGCGCCCACCAGTAGAGGTGCCCGGCCAGCCCGGCGGGCGCGAACGTCACATCCTGGCAGAAGGTCACGATCCCGTCCGGGCCGGATCGCACGCCCAGCTGCAGCCACGCTGTCCCCGGCATCCGCATCTCGGCACGCAGCAGTAGCCGCCGACCGGGTTCGATGTCCTCGACGCGCCACCAATCGAGCACCTCCCCGGCCCGCAGGTACTGCGGGTCGCGGCGGCCGCGGTGAGCACCGACACCACCGAGCAACTGGTCGATCCAGCCGCGGAGTTCGAAGACCAGCGGCAGGGTGTGCCAGCCCCGGTCACCACCGATGCCCTCGATCACCTGCCACAGCCGCGCGGCGGTGGCGTCGGTCGCCACCTCCCAGTGCTGGGTGTAGACCGGCCCGTCAGCGCCGAGGGGGTCCGTCGGATGAGGCACCTCCGGGTCGCGGGGGCCGCGACCGGCTGCGGGCGCGCGGGGCAGGGCGCGGCGCACCGCCTGTTCGTAGTCGAGCAGGCCACCCGGTGGGTCGGGCACGTGGACGGCGATGTCGCGCTCACGGCAGACCAGGTCATGACCCAACGATTCGATCAGCGGTTTGGCCAACGCCCGGGGCACCGGGGTCAGCAGCGCGACGACCCAGGCCGACAGGGCCGGGGGAACGCCCGGCACCGGCAGGACCAGCCGACGGGGGAGTCCGGCGATCCGCGCGTAGCGCTGCATCACGTCCAGGTAGCTGAGCACATCGGGGCCGCCGATGTCGAAGCTGCGGTTCACTTCGCGGGGCAGCGTCGCGCAGGCGAGGAGATAGCGCAGCACGTCCGCGATGGCGATCGGCTGCGTACGGTTGGCCACCGATTGAGGGATGATTGTCACGGGCAGTCGATCGGTGAGGTGGCGCAGGATCTCGAAACTGGTCGATCCGGCACCGGTGATCATCCCCGCCTGCAGGACGACGGTGGGGACTGCCGAGCGCAAGAAGATGTCACCCACCTCCGCGCGGGATGCGAGGTGACATGAGGGGGTCTCCTCGCCGGCGGGTCGCAGCCCGCCGAGGTAGACGATCCGCGCCACCCCGGCGTCGGCCGCGGCGTGCGCGACGAGCTCGGCGGCCACCCGGTCCGAGTCCTGGAAGTCGGGCCGAGCAAGCGAGTGCACCAGGTAGTAGACGACGTCCACGTCCCGCATCGCCCGGTGCAGGCCGGTGGAGTCGAGAACATCACCGCGCACGATCTCCACCCGGTCGGCCCACGGCACATCGCGCAGCTTGCTCGGGCTGCGGGCCAGACAGCGCACGGTGTGCCGCTCGGTCAGCAGCCGAGGGACCAACCGCCCACCGACGTAACCCGTCGCGCCGGTCACCAGACACCGCATGGTTTTCACCCTGAGCCATCGCCACCCCCGCCGCAGCACACATGACCCGGAGAGATGGAATCACGACACCATCGGGGTGTCACCGGTTGCCTCGACGATCGTGCGGCGGATGGTGAATTCGGATGATCAACGAGGCGCACCGGCCAGTCGATCCTATTGTCCCGTTTCAATTATGGTGACATCCCCGGAACCGAGGTTCGTCACATAGGCGTACCGGCCGTCGGGTACCACGGCGACGCTCGTCGCGGTCGTCCCGCTCGGGATCGTCGCGGTTACTTGGCTGGTCTGCACATCGATGACGGAGACGGTTCCACCGTCATTGTTGGCCACGTAGATGTGTTGTCCGTCCGGGGCGAAGGCGATGCCTTGTGGGTGGCCACCGACCGGAATGGTGGCGGTCACGGTATTGCTAGCGGTGTCGATCAGCGTCACCGTACTCGAGTCGTAATTCACGTTGGCGATCTGTGACTGGTCGGGGGCGACGGAGATGCTGTGCGGGCTGGTTCCGACCGGCACTGTGGTGATGATCGTGTTGCTCACCGCGTCGAGGACCGACACCACGTTGGACTCATGGTTGGCGATATAGGCCCGACTGCTGTCCTTGCTGAACGCGATGGCGTGCGGGTTCGGGGGGACATGGATCGTCAACACCAGCTTGTTGGTGGCGGTGGAGATCACGGAAATCGTCCCGGTGTCATGCTCCGGGACGTAGACGTACTGCCCGTCCGGTCGCACCGCGAGAGCAAAGGGACGGGTGCCCACCGGAATCGTCTCGATAATCGTGTTCGATGCGGTGTCGAGCACTCCGACGAGGTTCACGGTTCGCTCGTTGTTGTAGATACTCAGGTACGCCCGGCGCCCATCCGGGGTGAAGGCAACGAATTGCGGGGGCCCGGTCGGGATGGGAATCGTCGCTGTTACTTGTCCCTTGGCCGTGTCAATCACGGACAATGACATGGCCTCCCGGTTGGCCACATACGCATAGCGTCCGTCGGGCGCCACGGCTACGTAGCCGGGTGTCGGCCCGGTGGGGATCCTGGTACGGATGGCAGGCAAATCGACGCTGGCCGCGACGGAGCTGATGGCCTGGCCCAAAGGAGCAGACTCGATAGCGGTGGGCGAAGCGGATCGCGGATCGGTTGCCGCTCGGGCCGAGCCCGAACGGCCATCCGGCCGATCGGGAACGGCGATCAGGAGGACAAGGACGACCAACGCCGCCGCCCCGATACCACCGGCGAGTGCCGCATTCCTTCTTCGGCGCGGCCACTGGGACTGTGGGGTCTGGGACTGATGGGGCTGCGACTGGGCGGTCTGCGGGTGTGCCTGATTCCGCCCACGCCGATGACGCCCTTGGCTTCGGGGCCGACCGAACCGACGTGGCCTACGCTGACGAGCGGGTGCCTCGGACGGTGAATCCATGTTCACTCCATCGTTTTCGCTCTTCCGCCTGACTCATGCGTACGACAAGATGCGGGCCCTGGTTCGGGCAGGTGGTCTTGGTACTCATTACCCAAAGTAATGCTGTGAGCACGCCATCACAACACATCTGGCGGCTGAACCGGTACTCGGCCTACTACGATCCGCGAGAGTGTCCATCATCGGAGGTGCGCCGAAGGCGTCCGTCTTCATCAGCCACAGCACCAAGGACACCGCCCCGGCACCGGGGCCCGGGGCTGATGACGCCGCGCTCGCGCGCTGGCAGCGGCTGCAGGTGGCCCGCGCATTACGCGAGGCGATCATGCTTGCGCTGGAGAAGCTGGCGGGCGTCGAGGTCTGGCTGGACAAGCGCGAATTGCAGCCCGGCGTGCTCTGGCGCGATGCGCTCCACGAGCAACTCGCCCGCTGCGACGGCGCGGTGCTGTTGCTGACCCCCGAGGCGTTGGAGTCCGGCTGGGTCCTCAAAGAGGTCACGATCCTCACCTGGCTGCAGGCCCTGGGCTTCAAGGTCCGGCTGGTCCCGGTCTTCCTGGGCATCCGCCACGGCCGATCTGGAGTCGCACGGGTTCGGCCCGCTGAGCCTGCGGGAGATAGCAGCGGCCCGGGTGGACCTCGATCCCCTCGACGTCGATGATCATCAGAAGATCGCGGAGACGGCGGACACCGTCGCCGCTCGCTTCACCGACGTGGCCAGGGGGTGCACGACACCCCGCTGGACCGATGGGCGCGGGCGCTGATCTCCCACTGGGGAAACATCGAAGGACCGGACCTGAGACGGATGATGCAGGCGTTGGAGATGGGCGAGGCGAAACTCGGCGACCCCGTGTTCGGTTCACTGTTTGCCGATCCCAAGCTGGCCATCGCGAGCGAGCTGCTGCTCAGTGAGTGGCGCAAGGCGCTGTGCGCGTTGGAGGAGGTGGGCAGCCTGGCAGTGAACTGGGCCGGCCTGCGCCCGCTGGTCCGGCCACTATGGGTGCCTGCCGCCGCCGCGAAGGTGCTCCCGCTGGTGGCGCGGCGGCCGCCGGGGCAACGGGTGATCCTGCTCAACGGCACCGAGCCGCGCATCGGGCAACAGGTCATTCAACGCGCCTACTGTGGCTGCCTCTCCAGCAACCGGATCATCACCCCCGACGACTCAGGCGACAATCCCCGGACGATCGTGGACCGCCTCAAGCAGGAAATGAGCGACCTCGGCGTGACCGAACCAGGTGATATCACCGAAGTGCGGCCGTTCTTCCTCGTA
>JBOHHD010000596.1:0-1606 GCA_050700515.1 Pseudonocardiaceae bacterium | reverse complement strand
GTACTCGACGGCCTGGTCGGAGATGGCACCGACCAGAAAGAGCAGCACGTCGACGATGTTGAGCGGCTCGTGCATGTTCAGGTAGTCCTCGGCACTGAACATGACCACCGCGAAACCGCGCCGTTGCAGGTCCTGGCGCAGCCGCAGCAGTTGCACCGTCTTGCCTGAACCACGCAGCCCGGTGAGGAAGAACGCCTCTCCGGGTGTGGTCATCGTGATGGTGCGGCCCAGCAGCTTCACCGCGTCCGGTCCCATCACCTGCCCGGGCAGCTCTTCGAGAGCCACATACAGCGGCGACGTCGGCGGCACGGCCTGCTTGGTGAGGTTGCGGTAGAGCTCGGTGAGGAACTCCTCGTCCTCGTCGGTCATGCTGCGAAGACTACGAGGTCTCCACAGCTGGCCGGATGCACAGCGGTGGCAGACCGGCTCGGATCAGCTCAGCCGCCGGTGTAGTCCTCGTCGTCCTCCTCGCCGCGTTTGCTCGGGGCGTATCCCTCCACGTCCATCAGTTCCTTGATCTCGGTGCTGGTGAACCCGCCGGCTTCCACCGTCATGGGGCCGGTCACCGCCTTCTGGACGTCGGCGACGAGGTCGTCGGGTACGACCACGACCATGCTCTTCATCATCTCCTGGGCCAGGCTGTCCGTGTCGAACTCGAAATTGTCGGGGTCGGCGGTGTGCCCGGCGAGCTGGGTGTCGGCGAGCAGCCGGAACGACGGGGGCAGCACCGACTCGTGCCTCTTGCGCGCCTTTGATGACGTACCCACTTCGGCGTAAGGGGCCTTTCCGGTCCGCCCCTTGGTACCGGCTTTCCCGGCGTCGATGTTCACCAGTTGCGTCAACAGCCGGCCTTCGTGCTTGGTCAGGCGCTGGGCGGCGGTCTCGCACTTCTCGGTCAGGTCCTCCACCTGGGCGACAATGCGGGCCACCGTGTTCTTCCTGGCCTGCTTGGTGTCCGCACCGAGATGCAGGTATGCCTTGACCTGTCGGAACTTTCCGTTGGCGATACCGTCGATCGCCGGGAAGTTGGACGCGACCTTGTTCATGTCGATGTAGCCGTGTTTCCTACGACGGAACATGAACTTGTCGGTCACTTCGAGGATGCGGCCCTTCAGTGCCTGTTCGGGCCAGAGCCGCTTGGGCTTCCACTTCCTACGGGCCCGTTCCTTGGCGAGTTTCGCTTCGACGTTCGTGGTCCGGCCCCGTTGGACGGCGAGCATGCCACCCACAGCGCGGTTCCCGATGGAGCGCTGCAGCGCCAGAACCGCCTCCGGGGTCAGGACACCGGCAGGGAGGCACCGGGGGCTGAATAGGGGCAGGGGTGTTGACCGAACGAACCTGCGTCCGCGTCCGCTGGGAAGCCAGATTGGGTTCGGCGTGCTCGGCGCTGAGTCGTGATCGCTGTGGCATGGCGTTGGCTCCGGATGCTGGCACTGATCCATGGGTGCCCGGCGTTACACCAGGCATGAGCAATGTCCCTACCATGACTTTGACCAATGGTGTGCAAATTCCCCAGCTGGGTTTCGGTACTTTTCAGGTTCCGCCGGAGGACACCGAGCGGGTGGTCTCCACCGCGCTGGAGATCGGGTACCGCAGCATCGACACT
>JBOHHD010000595.1:0-2256 GCA_050700515.1 Pseudonocardiaceae bacterium | reverse complement strand
CTCCAGCGCCGCTACCCGACCCGGGTCGGCGCCGGCCACCAGCGCCGCCCAGGCCCGGCTGAACGCCCGCTGCGCGGCCGAGCCTGGCGCGTGCGCCACCCGTACCCGCTTCAGGTCACCGATCTCGCGGAACAGCCCGCAGATCGCGGTCAGCCGAGCGGCCGGAAGCCCGGTCGTGACGGAGGTCATGGCCTGTCCAGCCAGTCGAACAGGGCCCGCTCCTGCTCGTGCAACGCGTGCTCGGGCGTCCGACCGTCCTTGGTGATCGGCTTCTTGAAGAAGTAGCCGAGCTGTTCCTGGGCACCGCCCTCGCCCCGGTGACGTGCCTCGGTCACCAGCCGCACGAGCTCCAGCACCAGCGGAGCGGCCAGAATCGAATCGCGACACAGGAAGTCGACCTTGAGCTGCATGTGCTGACCCATGAAGCCGGTCAGGTCGATGTTGTCCCAGGCCTCCTTCGCATCGCCGCGCGGGCGGTAGTAGTCGATGCGGACGACGTGGTTCTCGACCTCGTAGCCGAGGATGGAGTCGAGCACCGACCCCTTCGTGTCGAGCTTGCTGGCCAGTGATGACGGGTCGTCGAGAATCCGACCGTCCCGGTTGCCCAGGATGTTGGTCGAATACCAGCCGTCAACGGTCAGCGCCCGGGAGCGGAACGCCGGGGCGAGCACGGTCTTGATCAGCGTCTGACCCGTCTTGCCGTCCTTGCCCGCCACGGGAACGCCCTCGCGCTCGGCCAACGCCAGCAGCGCAGGCACGTCCGGGCCCAGGCTCGGGGTGAAGTTGACGACCGGGCATCCCTCGGTGATCGCCGCGTAGGTGTAGATCATCCCGGGTGTGATCACCGGCTCGTCGAGGTCGAGGCCTTTCTCGAAGGTGTCGATGTCGGCGAGTACGGGTGAGGTGAGGTCCGGCCAGGCCTCGGTGGAGGCCAGGTTGACCACCACGACACTGTCGAGCCCTTGCTCACGGCGAAACCGCCGCAGGTCGGCCCGGACGCGTGCGACCCGCTCGCGCAGCGGGCCGACCGCTACCACGTTCGCCCCGGTGGCATTGCGGCAGTAAGCCGGATCGACCACCGCGGGCCACGGCTCGATCCGCTGCAACGGCTCGGCCACGGCCTCGATCTGCGCAGGTTCGAGCACGCGGTGCAGGTGCGCGGCCTTGGCCAGGTTGCTGGAGTCGAGATCCCAGCCACCGAACACCAGCGAGTCGTAGGGCACGAGGTCGGCCCGGTGGGCCAGCGGCAGCCCGGCCGTACCGATCGTGCCCAGCTTCAGTTGCTCGATCCCCGCGACGGCGGTCGTCGCGACCGCACCGCCGAGCCCGACGATCGCGACGCCGGTAGGGGCGCCCTCGGTGTGGTCCCGCGTAGTCATGCACTCGACCGGCATGAAGTTTTCCCTCTCATCAGACGCTCTCAGCCGCCTTGGCTGACAGGGCTCCCAAGGAGGTGCTGGGGGTGCTGACTGACCAGCATGCACCCCTGCGGTTCGCCACGCTACTTGAAACGATTTCGACTCGCTTTGGGCGGTCCGGTGTGTCCGAGTCGATCAGCCGGCCGGCGGTTACTTCTTCACCAACAGGCAGCGATTCGCCGGTTGTCGTGGGATTGGTGGAGCGAGCGGTGACAATGGCCGCATGGGAGCCGGCCGAGACGACGACACCATGGGTAGCGACGCGCCCGCGCACTCGACCGGATGGGTGGCTCGGCGGCTGGGCATCGCGCCGGCGACCCTGCGTACCTGGCACTATCGTTACCGCCTCGGCCCGACGGGCCGGACCGCGGGCGGGCATCGTCGCTACCGCCCGGAGGATCTGCGCCGGCTGGAGCGGATGCGGAGGCTGATGCTCGCCGGATTGCCGACCGCAGAGGCGGCCCGGGTCCTCGCGCACGCCGGGTCCGCGCAGGAGCACACCGGCACGCCCGATCAGCCGACGCGTCGCCGAGGCGGCGGGCGGACCCTGGTGCTGGACCGAGCGGATCCTGCCCTGCGGCACCTGGCCGCTGCGGCGATGGCGCTGGATCAGCCCACCATCGCCCGCCTCACCACCAACGCACTACGTCGCCACGGTGTCGCCTCGACCTGGGATCAGCTTCTGGTCCCGGTGCTGAACAGCATCGGCGAGCGTTATGCCCGGTGCGGCGACTGCATCGACGTCGAGCACCTGTTCACCGACTGCGTACGTACCGCACTCTCGGCGGTCCTGCTCCGGCGTCGTCGCTGGAACAGCTATCCACCGGTCCTCCTTGCC
>JBOHHD010000594.1:0-8447 GCA_050700515.1 Pseudonocardiaceae bacterium | reverse complement strand
CTATAGCACGCAACGCCACTCACGGGTCATGAGATGGCACACTCGGTGCATGGGTACTCATGGATTCTCCCGGTTGGGTGTATTGGGGCGGCTGCTCTCCCGGCTGCTGCGGCGACGACAGCCGGTGCCTTCCGGTGGGGGGCCGCGTGAGTGGGGTGAGGGAGGTTCAGCCGGAGTACGGGAGCCACGTCGGCCTCGTCCGCATGGCCCGCAGGGCAGTTCGGGGGCACGTGAATTGCCCCGCGAGGAGCAACGCGCGGTCCTGCCCGACCCTCGGCACTGAGACCGGTGGCTGATTCCGCCGCTGATCCTGAGGTGTCCCAGCAGGACAGCGAGGACACCTTTGACCGCCTGATAGACGAGGGTGAGCAGCGGCTGGGTCGTTCATGGCCAGGGCTGATCTCCACCGGTGTGCTCGGCGGCTTCGACGTCGGGGTGGGGGTGCTGGCGTTGCTGTTGGTCGAGCAAGCCACCCATAGCGTGTTGCTCGGCGGACTGGCCTTCGCAATCGGTTTTATCGTGCTGACGCTGGCGCGCAGCGAGCTGTTCACCGAGAATTTCCTCGTCCCAGTCACGGCGGTCGTCGCCAAGAATGCGTCGCTGGCCTCGCTCGGTCGCCTATGGGGGGTCACGGCCGTGACCAATCTGGTCGGCGGATGGGTCTTTACCGGAATCATCGTGACGGGCTTCCCCGCGCTGGGCGCCACGGCGATCGAGTTGGCCGGACATTACATCGAACTGGGCATCACCTGGCACGCTTTCGCCCTTGCGGTGATCGGCGGAGTGCTGCTCACCCTGATGACCCACCTGCAGCACGCGACCGACTCCGATGGCCTGCGGCTGGTCCCCGCGATCGCGATGGGCTTCTTGCTGGGTGCTGGCAAGATCAACCATGCGATCGTCGCGTCCCTGCTCTGCTTCGCCGCCCTCCATGCCGATGCGCCGTTCGGCTACGCCGACTGGCTGGGGATGTTCGCTTTCGCGGTTCTCGGCAATATGGTCGGCGGACTGGGACTGGTCACGCTGCTGCGCCTGCTGCAGGTCCCCCATAAGGTGCTTGCCGAACGTCGCACCGACCAGCGGGCGGCCTAACCACTTGGGCAGCACCCCGCGAGCTCTCGTGCCCCAGGGGCGGCAAAGGGTGGAGGTAAGCCGCGTCTGTCACATCCCCGGGCACTGGTCCGTCCTGCTAGTAGAGCCCGTAACCAGCGGGCCGAGTTCGGAAGGATCACCATGTCTCGCGTTCCCGCAGTGTCTGCCCGGCAGGCCGGTCTGTTTGGCCGGTTGGCCTACCGCATGGCCCGCCGCCGCTACGGTGCGGTGCCTGAACCAGTCGCAGTGATGCTGCATCATCGCCTGGTGTTCTGGATCTACGGTCTGTGGGAGCTGGGTAATGAGAAGGCGCTGCGGCGGTTGCCCGCGAGCTTGCGTGAGCTGGTCGTGTACCGGGTGGCCACTCAGGTGGGCTGTTCGTGGTGCGTGGACTTCGGAACCATGCTGCAGCGTCACCACGGTCTGGACATCGACCGGCTGCGTGAACTCGACGACTACCCGAATTCGTCGGCGTTCACCTTCACCGAACGTCGCGCGCTGGCCTATGCCGACGCCATGACCGCGTTGCCCACCACGGTCACCGACGAGATGGTCGCCGAACTGGACGCTGAACTCGGCCACGACGGCCTGGTGGAGTTGACCTACGCCATCGCTGTGGAGAATCAGCGTGCCCGGTTCAATCATGCGCTGGGCATCACCGATCAAGGGTTCACCTCCGGTGATGCCTGCCGGGTGCCGCTGCCCGGCTCGTGACCTCGACCTCAGTCGATCAAAAGATCATGGTTCGGTTGAGCTTGTCCGGGTTGACGATGTCGTAGATCACCGTGACTCGCCCTTCGCGGAGGGTGAAGCAGGTCACCCGGCCGGCCACCGGGGTCGGGTGCTGCCCATCGCCTGGCCACGGGGGGAGGGCCAGGCCCACGTCGCCATTGACACCTACCACGCTCGCCATGGCGAGGTGGGCGGCGCCGTAGCGCTCCAGCAGGCCCAACATGAACCGGGCCACCTTGTCCGCGCCACGGATCGGCCGTCGTGCGGTGCGCTCCTTGCCGCCACCGTCACCGATCACCATCGCCTCGGGATGCAGCAGCCCGACAACGGCGGCGAGGTCACCATCGGCCAGGGCGGTGAGGAACGCATCGAGGACCCGGCGCTGTTCGGCCAGCCCCACCCGGGCCGGTGGGTCGGCCGACGCGACAGCGCGCCGGGCCCGCGAGGCGTGTTGCCGGGCGGTGGGCACCGAGCAGGCCAGCACATCGGCGATCTCGGTGAACGGGACGCTCAACGCGTCATGCAGCACGAAAGCCACCCGCTGCTCGGGGGTCAGCTCATCCAGCACGACCAACGCGGCCATCCGCACGCCCTCGTCCCGGACCACCTCGTCCAATGGATCTGGCGGGCCATCCAGGTGGTTCACCAGCGGCTCGGGCAGCCACGGCCCGACGTAGCTCTCCCGTCGCACCACCGCTGAACGCAACCGATCCAGGCACAGCCGCCCGATTACGGTGGTCAGCCATCCGCGTGGATCGCGGATCGCGGCCCGGTCGGCGTCGGACAGCCGAGCCAGCCTCAGCCAGGTCTCCTGTACGGCATCCTCGGCGTCGACCAGTGACCCGGTCAGCCGATAGGCGACTCCGAGCAGGTGGGTGCGGTGCTCCTCGAAGACGTCCACCACCTTGCGGACCCTAGCTTCTCTAGGGGCGGCTTCGATAGGGGGTTGATTATATGAGTGTGGTTTTCAGCCGTGGCCTGTAGCCGTTTCTGCTATCGCGTCGAGAAGTTGTCTCTCGCCTTCAATTCGGTAGAAGAACTTCGACGTGTCGATCGGCACACCGATCTTGGAGTAAAACTCGCGTGTGTCGATGCTATCGCGGTCGGCCGTCCACTCGACGCGGCTACAGTTGTGTTTCGCAGCAACCTCGTACAGGTTGTGCATCAGTAGCTTGCCGACACCACAGTGCCGAGCCGACTCAGCCACATATAGTTCTTTGAGATACAGCGATCGGGTTAGGCCAACTGCGGGCCAAAGAAAAGAATAGGTCGCCATGCCAACGAGACGCTGATCGTTCCACGCGAGTATTGCGCGAGCCGTTACGGGATCAGAGAATAGTGCATCCCGAATCTCAAGAATCCGTATGCGATGGGGTGCAATTTCAGTTGCACCGTAGAAGCGGTCCATCTCCTCAACAAGGGCCGAAATCGCTTCTACATGTGCCGGTTCGGCTGCGACCACGAGTGTCATTAATCCTCTATCTCCTTATTCTTGGCAAGTTCTATGAGCATGTCGCGAAGTTCACGAGCCTCCGGCCGTTTCTGCTCTCCTGGGGGGAGTACACGCAGAACGTCGCGCCCGCGAAGCGCGATGATTCCTTGACGCTGTGAATACGTGAGTGCACCGAGTGTCTCGGTAGCGTAGATTATGCCGCTGGCTATTTCACTCATATACGTGAGGCACGTCGCCCTGTCGAGACGCGTTAGCGCCCAATCGGTATAGTCGTCAGGTCCGCACAGCTCAAGCGCCCGATCCTGTGCCCTGAATGCGAGTTTTGTCTCCCGCAGATGTGTGTAAGCGTTGCCTTCATAGAAGCGTAGCTGGGCTTCATTGTAAGCAAAAGCCGAAGGGATGAGCTCATCTTCGGCGAGCAATGACAGGAGTTGCTCGGCGCGAGCGAGCGCCTCACGTGTCTCACCTTGCCGTCCCATCATCGCGTAAATTCGTGCTTCAAGTGCCGCCGCAAGTGCCGCACCCACGCAAGGTATGCGCTTGACGAGACCTCGCGCGTGCCGTGCGATGTCCAGCGCCTCTTGAAGATCACCACTGTAGTAGTAACCGTAGGATTCCTGCGCTAGGACCCATGCGAGAGTTACGGGATCGCCCGCCTCTTTCGCCCCAAGCCGAGCCGTGCGAGCCCATTTTCTAAACGACGGACGATCGTCCAGCTTGCAGAAGGTCAGACACATGAGACCGGACATATGGGCCGCAACACGGGTTAGCCGACGCAAAGCCGAAGCTGAGCGATGGCGTTGAAGCGCTCGCTCGAGTTCTGCTATGTCGCCGCTTAGGTCATGGATCAGTACGGGCGCGGGACGATCGCGGGACGCACGTCCATAGCGGATGACCAGTCGTTCCCAGTCATCAAGGCTAGCTTCCGACATACTGCCTTCACTAAGCGCGTCGTCCAAACGTTGGCGCACTACTTCGATCGATTCCACTTCTGATGAATCGGATCGCCGAGTACGAGCCTCTTTCGATCTCAGCTCCTGACCTTCGCATGCTGGGGCCAGAAGGTCCTGAATCATGTACCCGAACATGTGCTCAAGCACACGACAGGCGTCGGGATGAGGGCCGGTCTTGACCTGCCCTGCGTACCATCGCTCAAATTGACGACGTGAGACGGTCACAGAAGCGAGCCACGATTCACCTTCCGCTGCGGCCAGCTCATGAGCTGCCCTTCTGAACTGCGTCTCAAACGTCTCGAATTTCTGCCAATGCCGCGCGAGAACCAGGACCCGCAGGAGGGTTGGGTCGGGCATCGCGACTCCTTACTTGATCGCCAGGCACCAGCATAGACCTGATTGGGACCGAGGAGGCAGTTAGCCAGACTGATATGACGGTCAGATGACGGCAATGGTGACGGTAGTGATGTCGCCACTCTCGCGAAGATGACGCAGAGGCGACGGTAGAGGCGCCGATCTTCTTCCCCGATCATGGTTCTGCCAAGCAGCCCGACAACAGTCCACCTGGGCTCAACCTGGCGGCATTCTTGTACTTCGCGCAGCACAACGAGTTGGAGCTACCAGTTTTTTGCACACCACATACCACCGAGGGTTGGACGTGGGAGAAATAACTCAACGGGAGCAGACGGCGGTAACGACGATAAGTCATCACGCAATCGCTAGATCGACACGGAGTGACGCAGGCGACAGCCTGAAGGCCGACCCGGCAGCGTCGAACAGTGGGGAGCTCATGGCGTGGATTGCGTTGCGACGGGTGAATGAAGGCAGAGTGGCGTTGCTGGATGGAGATTTTTATCACCGTGGCCGCGCGGTGCCATGCTATCTCAACACGCCATTGGCAGAACTCATCGAAACCGGTCGACTCAGACTGGATGAGGCTGATCTAAACTCGGCGGGAATGCGGCAAGTGATGTTCACCGAAAATGGGCGTAAATGGTATGAGGTGTTGTGTGGAAAACGTGGTGTCTCTTCCGACTCCCGGATCGACGCATTTCTTGGCGCAACCGGTCAGGTGCACACACAGGAGAGCGATCCATTAGCACTGTCATCCTGACACAGCACCTGATGCCGCTACTCGATGCTCGCACCGGCGAGACGCATCTGGTGACCCATGACGCAGCGGTCGCCGGACGCCGTGTTGGTCAGTACGTCGCGGTCTGCGGGGTGAGGGTGATGGCCGCAAGTCTGACCGTCCCCCACACCGCATACTGCCGGTCCTGCGCAGACTGGACGGCTCGATGATGTCCGACATAGCGGAATTTCTCGCTGCCTGACTTCGCCGTGACCCACCCTGGGCACCGCAGGACCACCCCGAGCGCTGCTCCTGAGCGCACCGCCCCGGGAAAGAAAGCCTCAGAGTTGCTCGGACGTGGCGTGGGAAGTGGCGCTGCGTCCGGGTGCAGCTGGCCAACTTCGTACCGGGGGAACCCCCTTCCTTCCGGGACGGACCTGGCCGGTGTTTGCCCGACGTGACTAATGAGAGGAGCCTGCGGATGGCACAAGGATCGCAGTACTGGTTCGCCTGCTGTGATGGGGCAGGGCGTCGAATGCGGGGGGCGGTGTTAGTCCGCGACGGTGAACTCGTCGTGGTACTGCCCCAGCCCGGCAGCGCCGCCTTCGGCGACCCGGGCCAGGCCCAAGAATTCTGTTCAGTGCTGGCGGCGGGCATCGGAGAGTTGCACGCTCAGCGACGCACGGCCACACCGAAACGGGGAGCGTGATGGCCCCACCCCCCGGCAGCCACGTCATGGTCCGCCCGCAACGCCGCGACCGGTGGATCGATGGGACGGGTCTGGTCATCGGTCCTGACCAGCGCTACTTTCCCTGCCCCACTGCGGTGTTCGTGGCCTTCCCTACCGGAATGACCACGCTGATCGACGTCGCCGACCTGATGCTCGTCACACCATCCGCTGGCAGGGTACACGGCGATGACCGGACGCCACCACCCCCGCAGACCGGCGCTATGCGCTCCGCCGTGGTGTGCCCGCAGGACGCCGGGACTGCTGGCCACGCTGGACCGGGTGATCAGAGGTGAGCACTTCACCGCGACGCTCCGATGCTCCCTTGTCAACCCCTGACCAGCAGCTTTCCTACCAGAAAGGATCAGCAGTGATACCGCAGGATTCGCCGTACAGCCCTACGTCGCCAGGGCAGAGGTATCGCCCACCGAACTACCCGGCCCCACCACCTCCCCCCGCACCCCTGGCGGGACACCATCCGCCTCCCACCAACACCCTGGCCATATATGCGTCGGTTGCGGCGGCGGGTGCGGGTCGGCGCGCCGGACCCGTCGCTGCCCCCGGTGTCGGGGATGGTGGTGGTGACTGCGCTGGTCGACCGGCTGGGCATGATCATGCTGTTGGACGCGGTGACCATGGTGTGTGTCCCGCCGTGCACACCCTCCGCCCCCCTGCGTCAAAACTCCCCGAATCTTCGATGTAGGTGGGGTCGGGGGCACCGCGTCGCCTGTCATCCGTCGGTGGCTGTCTGACCAGCGGGCGTTCAGCGGTCGTCACATGCGACGATCGGTAATCTCCTGTGGATAACTAGTCTTTTCTTGTGGACAACTAGCTGCAATCACTCGATCATGAAGACCGTTGAACGCAAATATCATGATTCCTGTCGATAAAAAGTCAAAAAATGTTGACCGTATCGATTTTATGGGTGCTCGTGGAGCGGCTGCCGTACGTAAGGGAGGTGCTCTACGACGACTTTGTGACCCCCCGGTCCACCGACATGGGGCGACCCTAGAATCGGCGGCCGTGGCAGGACGGATCCGGGACGCCGACATCGCTGCGGTCCGTGAGCGCAACCGGATCGACGAGGTGGTCGGCGAGTACGTGGCGTTGCGTCGCGCCGGGGCAGGGTCGCTCAAGGGTTTGTGCCCGTTCCACGATGAGAAGTCCCCCTCGCTGAACGTGCGTCCCACCCACGGCACGTTCCACTGCTTCGGCTGCGGCGTGGGCGGATCGGTCGTCGACTTCGTGATGATGATCGACCATCTGGGGTTTGTGGAGGCGGTGGAGCACCTCGCCGACCGGGTGGGCATCAAGCTGACCTACACCGGCGGTGGCTCCTCGGTGCAGCGCGACCGCGGCACCCGCTCCCGGCTGGTCGAGGTGAACAAGCTCGCCCAGGAGTTCTACGCCGAGCAGCTGCAGTCGCCGGAGGCTCAGGCGGCACGGGAGTTCCTCGCTGCGCGAGGATTCGATCAGAACACGGCGGGGAGGTACGGCTGTGGTTTCGCCCCGTCCGGCTGGGAAAAGCTGACCAAACACTTGCTCGGCCGGGGGTTCACCGTCGAGGAGCTCATCAAGGCGGGGGTGTCGCGGGAGGGCCAGCGGGGGCCGATGGACCGCTTCCACCGCAGGCTGCTGTGGCCGATCCGCGACCTGGGCGGTGACGTGGTGGGTTTCGGCGCGCGACGGTTGTTCGACGACGACCGCAGCGAGGCGAAATACCTCAACACCTCCGAGACCTCGCTCTACCGCAAATCGCAGGTGCTCTTCGGAGTCGACCTGGCCAAACGCGAGATCGCCCGGCGCCACCAGGTCGTCGTGGTCGAGGGTTACACCGACGTGATGGCGATGCACCTGGCCGGGGTACCCACTGCGGTGGCCTCCTGCGGTACTGCATTCGGCACCGAGCACATCTCCGTCCTGCGCCGGTTACTCATGGACGACGACGCCTTCCGCGGTGAGGTGATCTTCACCTTCGACGGTGACGAGGCCGGGCAGAAGGCGGCCCTGAAGGCATTCGACGACGAGCAGCGCTTCGCCGCCCAAACGTTCATCGCCGTTGCACCGGATGGCATGGACCCCTGCGAGCTGCGCCAGGCCAAGGGCGACGCCGCGGTACGCGACCTGGTGGCCCGCCGCCAGCCGCTGTTCACCTTCGCGGTGCGCACCCTGCTGGCTGATCACGACCTGGATACCGCGGAGGGCCGGGTGGAGGCCCTGCGGCGCACCGTCCCCATGGTCGCCCGGATCAAGGACGTGTCACTGCGTGATGAGTACGCGCGTCAGCTCGCCGGGTGGGTGGGGTGGGAGGATACAGCCACCGTGCTGCGCCGGGTCCGGGAGACGGCAGGCGCACCGGTCCCCGGGCGTCGCCCCGGCCGCCGCGCCGGCGCCGAGTCAACCAGCCCCGATTCGGCC
>JBOHHD010000593.1:0-6737 GCA_050700515.1 Pseudonocardiaceae bacterium | reverse complement strand
GCTCCCATGTGGCCCACGCGTTGTGTGCCGCCGGTCGACAGGTGATCGTTCTCGACGACCTCTCCACCGGGCTCGCGCAGCGCCTGAGTCCGGATATCCCGCTGGTGACGGCCTCGATCCTGGACGGCGCGGCCGTGACCGGCGCGCTCGGCCACTACCGGATCGAGGGCGTCATTCACCTCGCGGCCAAGAAATCGGTCAGCGAGTCGGTGGCCAACCCTGGCTATTACTACGAACAGAACGTCGTGGGTCTGCAGCGGCTGCTGGCCGCCATGCAGGCCACCGGTATCACCCGGCTGGTGTTCTCCTCCAGCGCGGCCGTCTACGGCGGGGCCTGCGGCGGCGCCGTGGACGAGACCTGCCGGACAGTTCCGTTGAGTCCCTACGGATGGACGAAACTGACCGGGGAGGACCTCACCCGGCACGCCGGAGACGTCGGCGGACTACACTGGCTGGCCCTGCGCTACTTCAATGTCGTCGGCGCCGGCTCTCCCGCGCTCGGCGACCTCACCGTCGCCAATCTCATCCCGATGACCTTTCGCGCCCTCGACCAGGGCCGCCGCCCGCAGATCTTCGGCAACGACTACGCCACCCCGGACGGGTCCTGCATTCGTGACTACGTCCACGTCGCCGATGTCGCCGACGCCCACGTCGCCGCCGCCGCGCGGTTGGAGCACCCCGGTGCCGAGGTCAATGCCGTGTACAACGTCGGCCGGGGGGTCGGAGTCTCGGTGAAGGAAGTTCTCGACGCCGTACGTAAGATCACCGAGCGGGCCTTCGAGCCCGAAGTCGTGCACCGCCGCCCGGGCGACCCACCCGCGGTCGTCGCCCAAGCCACCGCCATCGACCGAGCATTGGGCTGGCGCGCTCAGCGAGACCTCCCCGACATGATCCGCAGCTCCTGGGCCAGCTGGCGCACCATGACCCCCCGCGGCCCCGGCGTCGCTGTGCACGACCACGGCCATGAGCAACTACGTTCTCCTCATCAGCTTGCTTGAAAGATCATGAAAGATCAGTAGTCGAGCCCGTCCAGCAATACTGCTATCGACCGGCGGGGATGGTGACGCTGCGAGATCGACCTCTATCGAGCGTTCCACAACACTTCGTGGTCACCAGCCTTGAGCGTACTGATCCGAAAGGCCAGCTGCCCACGGGCGTGTTCGTTGCCGTCATCGGCCTGGCGAATGTAGGACGTGAGGGTATGGAGGTCACGCATTTCTCGGAGCACGGGGAAGCCCGGCCAGATGGTGACGTCATATCCGTAGGTTGCGGTGAACTGCTGGCGTTCGGCGGTGGTGCGGCCGAAGCGGGCGCCTTGATGAGTGTTGACCAGGTCCAGTTCCCGGGGGCCGGTGCCGACCTCGTCCCAATCGCCGAGCACTGGGCAATCACCGTCCCACATCGTGTTGCCGGGATAGGCATCGCCGTGGATGAACCCCGTGCCCAGCGGGAAGCTCAACGATTCGTAGCGGTCCAGAAGCTCCTCGCGGCGCCTCGCGAGCCAGTCTCGGTCCGAGTCCGGAAGCGCAGTGCTGCGCTCGAGGGTGTCGCCCAGCGTCTGAAGCGGTCGATACGGAGGCAGGTCCATAGGTGGTGTAGGCAGGTGGTGAAGCTGGCGTAGCAGGGCGCCAAGCGCAGCAGCTGGGGGGCGTTCCCGGCCGTGCTGCGGGTAGTAGCGCCAGAAGGTGATCGTAGTCTCGCCGATGCTCACTGGCTGGTCCACCTCGGCGGGCGCGGTCACGGGGAACTGGCGCTCCAGAAGCCACCGGGTGAGAGCCAGGCTGAGCTGCGCTTTGTCCTGGTCCTCGACGTCACGGCTGATTCGTCCCACAACGTGAGCCGGCGACAGGAGAAACAGCGAACTCGCGTGGTCCCAGACACGCTCGGCCCTGGAGGCGTTGAGACCGGTTCGGTGGGCAGCGTCAAGGACGGCGTCGGCCAAGTCTGTCCTGATGGTCACTGGCTAGACCCTAGTGAGCGGGCCGCCTCGATGGCGCGGAAGTCGTCAAGCTCGGCGGCGAGGGAGCGGGCGAGCGCGGCTCGGGTGAAGCACGGCGCAGAAAGAGCTGACCGAACCCGGGATAGACCGACGCTGAGCTGCCGGATGCGCCGCTCGGCGGGCAGCGCGAGTACGGGTATGACTGCTTCTTGCGCACCATCGAGATCACCAAGTGCCACTCGTGCAACGGCGATGTCCAGCCGCGCCAACGATTCGTCACCATAAGAGCGGGCCGTTGCTGGACCGGACTCATACATCGCGATGGCGTCCAGCGCGTACCGCTGAGCGTGGTCGGCCTCACCAAACGACACACAGGTGAGACGGGCTGCGCGCCTCTCCGGCCAGCCATCCGGTACGCCTAGGACACTCTCGCCCGCGTGCTCGTTAGTGTGGTTGCGTGGCCAGTACCGCCAGTGGCGCGAAGAAGCTCGGTTTCGACGGTGACTCAAGCCGTGCGCTTCTGGATGTCGCCTGCAAGACTGTTGGACTCGACAGTGGTGGTGCCGAGCTGCTTCGGTTGGGCGCGAACGCTCTGTATCGTCTTTCGGACGCTCCGGTGACTGTGCGAATCGGTCGATCCCGTCTAGCTGCCCGCAAGGAAATCCGGGTGGCGCGATGGCTCGCTTCCCATGACTTTCCTGCTGTTCGTCTGGCGGAGAATCTTGCACAGCCCATTTCGATAGGGGATGTCGCGATCACCTTCTGGTGGTTTGTTGAGGCGAGTCCTGACCCGATTACAGCGCAGGAATTGGCGTGGACGTTGCGCGAGTTGCACCGCTTGCCCGCTCCAACAGACTTTCAGCTACCCAGTTTTGATCCGATGTCGAAAGTTGAGCGGCGCCTAGATGCGGTGCCGACCAATATAGTGCCACCCGCCGATATCGACTTTCTCAGAAAAAGACGACAGCAGCTCGTCGCTGATTTTGAGGCTTTGCACTACACGCTACCGTTTGGACCGGTGCATGGAGACGCGCATACCGATAACTTGATCCGCTCTGCCGATGCTGCGGACGTGAAGCTCCTCGATTTCGAAGATTTTTCGTGGGGGCCACGCGAGTGGGACGTTTCCGTACTCGCGGTTCGATACCAAGCATTCGGTTGGGCGAGCCCGATTGAGTACGCCGACTACGTGGCAACCTATGGTTTTGATCCGCTCAACTGGCCAGGATTCCCGGTTTTCCGTGCAATCCGTGAGCTCAACATGACTGCTTGGCTCATGGAGAAGCTCGGCGAGTCACCCGAGGTTACCGCTGAGGTTCGCCGGAGAGTAGCCGATCTCCGAGACGATCAATCACCACGCCGTTGGCGCATCTTCTAGCGGAAGACGTTTACCATGTACTCGCAAAAGTTCCGGACCTGTGCTTCACCAGCGTAGGGTTTAAGTCGTTGCTGAAAGTCTGCGAGATATGATCGCACTCGGGAGGACTTAAGTTTGGCGGCCGCGTCGATTACTTCGCGTGCCACAGTAAGTGCCTGATGGAGTTCGTTGCTTAAGAGATACGATGTAGCCAGCACTGTTCGACAGAACGACAAACTACGAACGTAAATTTTGGAAGACTCGCGGATGGATGCTATCGCGTGCGTGTTCGCAAGATCGGGTAAACCCAGATCTCGAAAGCAGTGAGCGAACTCCGCGTGCAGCTCTGCGCCGTCGAAGTGGCGGACCCAAGATGGATCGTTCTCGGGAAGGCCGCGAGCGTGCCAGCGCTCGGCCGATAAGAGTGCTGCGGTTACACCTTTCTCGTCTCCGATCGACGCGCGGCCACGAGCTTCCATCGCGCAGAACAGAGCCATAGCCGTAGGCGTGGCGTGGTTGCTGATGCCTCGCTGCGCGGCTAGCGCAAGATCAACCGCATACTGATAGTGACCAAGAAAGTTGGCCTGATGAGACATCCCGGCGAGAATGCGACCGCACAGTGCCCGATCTCCGGACGCTTTCGCCAGCCTGAACGCTTGGGTAAAATACCGCTGCGCTAGACCATGTGCACCAGTGTCATACGCCGTCCAACCCGCAAGTCGAGCGAGGAGTGCAACTTCGCTCAGGTAGCGCTTTCCAACAGAGTTACCTAGGTCACTGTGTCGAATTAGCGGTAAGACCTCACTCTCAAGATACTTGGCGACGAGAGGTTTGGGCCGTCCTCCCCCAAACCTGTAGTCGAAATTTTCGAACATCAAAGTGGCTTCATGCGCAGCTTCGATGTCCACATCTGTTATCGTGCGCCGCCCAGTAGGTGGCGGTGATGGTTCGTCGGAGTCTACGAACCAACGAACGAGGACGGAGCCCCATGCCTCTGGAACCACAATGAAGGTGGAGTTTGAGGCTTGACCATCAACCAGTGAACAGAGCACGTTGATGCTGTCAGACACCCCCACCGGGTAACTGATGGCCGTATCGGAGTCGGTAGTCACTAGATGGCCGTAGCCGATGTCGGCGAGGGCTACTGGACGACCGAGCTGTTCGCTTAGGGCGCGCGCAATAAGACGGCATGTCCTCGGTTGTGGCTGACGGATGACTCCGTCAAGCCACCGCCTAACAGCCACATGGTCGGGGTGCACCAGCTCGCCGCCGTCACCTGCGCTGAGCATACGTACTCGGCGGGCAAGGCCCTTATTGCTCACGCCAGCTTTTGCCATCATCGCAGCTAGTAGGTGGTTTTGCTGCGTCCTATCGTCTGTCACGTCTACCTCCCGCATGTATCTAAGCACCCACCGTGCACCCTGCGATGCACAAACCCACCCTTCGCGCGCTCTGCCGCACCCCAGGAGGCTGCCGCTGAACTAGGCATATGTCAGTTAGCGGTGCTACCACGGTACGAGCACAATTTGGGCGGGGGTTGCTACCCCGACCACGAACACCTGCCGTCAATTCTGCGGGTCATCCCAACTCAACGAGGGTGTGAACGATGAAGGAGAAGTTCCCAACGCAGAGAGGGAATGAGAGGCCGGATCGGGCTTCGATGTGTATACCCCCAAGGGCGGATCACTTGCGGAGGCATGGCCTGTGACAAAACAGGACGTGAGCCCAGCTGGCGTTGACCTCGCACAAATCCCGGGAACCCTGTCATGAGCCCAAGTGTGCATCAGACCAGCCATGACCTGGTGAACCTGATCCCGGTGTTAGCTGCTGTCTCCGGTGTCCTCGTGGGTGCTGTGGTGCTGGTCTTTGGGTGGTGGTGGTTCCGTCGCCGCGCAGCTAGCGGGTATCGGCGGGGTGTGCGGATCCCTTTGGCGGGCGCCACCGGCTTGGCTCCCGGAGGCGCCCGGTGACCGGCGCCGCGCTCGTCGTGTCCATGGTGGACACCTGCACCGAGGAATTGCATCTGATCGCTGTCGAGACGGCGGCTTTGCATCGGCGCTCGGGGCGTTACCCCGCTTTGTGTGGGGCCGTCGTACCGGCGGCCAGCCTCCTGACCGCTCCTGCTCGGCGTTGCGCGGAGTGCGCTCACCAGGCTCACGGACGTGGCCACAGTAGAGCTTTACCGCAAAAGCCAGTCCGACGCCGTACTCGCTTTCCCTGGCTCAGCAGAGGAGGCCGCCACCGTGATCGTCATGCGTAAGAGGTGGTCAAATTTGGCTCGTCGGCGACACGAGGCTGACGGTGCACAGGGCGACCGACAAGCGCGACCACTGCCGGACCCGCCTGCGGTGACCAGACCAGGACCACGGCGGCTAACCGGTCCTGAACTGCTGGATTGGATCGCCCTGCGACGCGTGTACCAGGGCAGCGTGGCGATGCTCGGTGCGCATTATCTCGATCATGGCCGGAAGGTGCCGTGCTTTTTGCCCGAGACTTTCGGCCGGCTGGACGACACCGAGCTGACCAGAGTGCTCGAACCGGACCATCCCGGGGGACTACGCCGGGTCGCGATCACTTCCCAAGGACGAGTCCGTTACCAGGAGCTGAACGCAATGCACCGCTCCTTTCCGTGCCCCGACCAGTCACCCGGGGATTGGTCGGTCCTCCCTGACCGGCCGCTACTCCGATCGCGGCCGGTCAGGGACTCACCCGGAGAAACAGCCAGGTGAGCGCGAAGTGCTGTCCGGTCGGCAGTTATCCGGTTATGCACTGACCGGGGTGGTCACGACGGTGGAGGTCCCGCCCCACGGGTGGGATGCGCGATCCGGGACTGTGGTCACGATCTGCCGACAGGTACTTCCCGACACAGCGTCGGTGTCTCAGACGGCGCCCAGGGCGTGATACCTCTCGGGGAAGGAGTCGCATGACAAAGCGCAAGAGTAAGGCGCAACGTGGCCTGGTGACCCAACGCATTATCTATGCCAATCGTAAATACCCCCCCGCTCGTAACCAGGAGCTGAAAGTGAACCTCCGGCGCAGGACGGTCATCGACGCCGACTACACGGTGGGATTAGTTGCCGTCCGGAGGTCGCTACCGTTGGATGAGGTCATGATCGTCAGAATTGAAATGTGCTGGGCGCCCGTACCAGCGGCCAGCGCCAGCCCGATGGCCAGCAGGTGGTAGCCGGCAGCGCCACGGTCGTCGCGGTGACCCGCGAGCCGCCGAGCACCCGGATGACGTCCATGCCTCTCCCGAGGAGCGCCGCGCGAGCCATGGCAGTAGCACAGAGCGATCGACGTGTCGAGCGCTTCTAGGATGTAAGCATCATCAAAAGTCTGGCGTGCTTCCACGTCGCCTCACTCCAGGTAAACATTCTTCCCGTATGCGCAGCGTTGGTGTGCATGGGGCCTGGGTAACGGCTGATAATTAGGTCTTTAGGT